>JBDLHW010000048.1:0-11092 GCA_039715155.1 Campylobacterota bacterium
GGTAAAGGTGGTAGTGACTTTGACCCTAAGGGAAAGAGTGACTTTGAAGTTATGAAGTTCTGTTCAGCGTTTATGACTGAACTGCATAAATATATTGGTCCAAGAATGGATGTTCCTGCAGGAGATATCGGTGTTGGCGGACGTGAGATAGGATATCTTTTTGGAGAGTATAAAAAGATTACTTCAACATATGAAGGTGTTCTAACGGGGAAGCCCTTTGTATTTGGTGGCTCTTTAATGAGACCCGAAGCAACAGGTTATGGAACAGTTTACTTTACTGAAAAGATGTTAGAGATAGAGGGAAAAGAGCCATTAGATGGTAAAGTCTGTACAGTGAGCGGGGCTGGAAATGTGGCACTTCACGCAATTGAGAAGCTTCAACAGCTTGGTGCTATTCCTGTGACGTGTACAGATTCAAAAGGGACTATTTATGACCCACGCGGTGTTGATCTGTGTCTTTTGAAGGAGTTGAAACTAGAGCGTAGAGCTTCACTTGAAGAGTATGTATCAACTCACCCGGAAGCTAAGTATATTCCAGTTGAAGAGTACCCTGATGGTGCACATGCAGTTTGGGATATTCCATGTTATGCAGCATTCCCGTGTGCTACTCAAAATGAGCTTAATGGTATAGATGCACAAAACCTGATAGTAAATGGATGTGTGAGTGTAAGTGAGGGTGCAAATATGCCTTCAACTCCAAAAGCTATTAATGACTTTTTATCCCATAAGATCTGTTTTGCTCCGGCAAAAGCAGCAAATGCAGGTGGAGTTGCGGTGAGTGAATTTGAGATGTCTCAAAATGCAGCAATGGCTAAGTGGAGTTTTGAAAAGGTTGATGAAAAACTAAAAACTACTATGCATCAGATTTGTACTCGTGTTGCTCTAACTGCAAAAGATTATGGTGTTGAAGGGAATTATGTAGATGGTGCAAATATTGCAGGATTTAAAAAAGTTGCTGATGCTATGATAGCAGAAGGTATCTAAGGAGTTCACATCAAATTTTTTATAACTATATTTTTATTTATATTTTCTTTAGCATTAAATGCCACTGAAGTAAAGTATTCAAAATTTATTGATAATCAACTTCAGCTTGTTTACAAAATGAATGATGCCAATATAACTCAAGAAGCTATAAAAGAGATAGTTTCTGAGCAAGAGTTACAATATGATATGGCACTTGATGAACTGATGTCAAATAAAAGTAGTTATATAAAAAATTTAAATCTTTTTACCTCAGAGATTTTTTCACTTAAAAAAATTATCTCCATAAATAAAAGAGCTGGAAATACTTATGCTGTTTTACGGGATGAGGTGAAAGTTAATTCATATAAGCTGATACGCTCTCAAAATACTCTTATTAAAAATATTCTAACTGCTTTAGATCTACCGGATAGAGAATCATTTACAGAGGCCTTAAATAACTATATAACTCAAAATCAACTAGAAGTTCAAAAGATTTCGAGTGTTAACTATTTAGAAAAACTCACTATTGATGATAGTTCGAAAACACTGGCTCAGGCTAAAAAGAATATTAGAGAATTCTACGCACTAAAAGATATAAATGTGGATATGGTAAACAATATCTACAAGCTTGAAGATAGAATGTATAGGCTAAATAAATATACTAAATATCATCTTATCGATGCTGTTGTATATATAAACTCTTTAGCATTTGTTCAAACACTCAACCCTGTATTGGAACTATATGGTTTAACAGTTATTAAAATAGTTTTTATTCTCTCACTTTTCATCCTTATTTATGCTTTTAGAAAGTTTGTTTATGTAGCACTTGAGTCGTATATATTAAAGATTGACCTGTTAGATAAATATTCGCATCAGATTTTAGAGAAATTACGAAAATCAATAGAGATTGTCATCATTATCATTAATATCAATATGGCAATTTATGTTTATAATGATTTTAGTAATGTGGAACTTGTATCTAAAGTCTTTAATATAATATATGGGTTCTTCTTTATGTTGATAATCTATAAGATAGTAAATACAGTTGCTGCTATAAAACTTTTAGAGATAGATACAGGGAAGAAGCAGGTAAAAAATGAATTAATAAATGTAGGTATAAAGATACTGAATTTTATTATTTTAGTTATTGGGCTTCTAATAATTTTATATTTTGCCGGTGTAAACCTGACTGCGGTTCTCTCTGGCCTTGGTATCGGTGGTTTTGCTGTTGCCTTTGCTGCAAGAGATACAATTTCAAACTTTTTTGGAACACTCTCAATCCTCTTTAGTGATGTATTCTCTCAGGGTGACTGGATTGTTGTAGATGGCAAAGAGGGAGTTGTTGTAGAGATTGGGCTTAGAGTTACAACTTTAAGAACATTTGACAATGCACTTATAGCGATTCCAAATGGTACATTTGCCTCTAAGGATGTTAAAAACTGGGACAGAAGAATTCTTGGTCGTCGTATTAAGATGAAACTAGGGGTAAAGTACAATTCTAAATCTCAAGATATTAAAAATGCCATTGCCGAGATACGTGAGATGATAGATAAGCATCCAAATATAGCTACTGTAAATACTAAGTATGAACATCGCCAGGCTCAAGGAACAAGACTGGTCTCTAAAGATGATCTTCAGGGTGTTAAAAAGACACTGCTTATATATCTTGATGAGTTTGGGGACTCCAGTATGAATATTTTAGTCTACTGTTTTACAAAGACAGTAGATTGGGAAGAGTGGCTTGCGACTAAAGAGGATGTTATGCATAAGATTATGGAGATTTTTGAGAAAAACTCACTGGAGTTTGCATTTCCATCTATGTCAATCTATAATGAAAACGACTCAAAAGAGGAATATTAAATTTTATAATATCAGTTTCAGAATTTTGTGATAAAATCATCACTTTAAAAACTAATATAAAGAATTTTAGCATGCAAAATAGACAAGCAAGAGCAAATATTTACGCACTTTTATCACGTGTTTTACTTCAAGAGTTAGATGTGAAAACTCTTAAAATGATAAAAGAGGATGAAAATATCTTAGACTTTTTTCCAACTCTTAAAGAGTGGGCACCATTAGTAGAAGTTGAGGAGACGAAACTTTTAGATGAGTATATAAACCCTGACTTCGTAAATCTTTCTATTCTTCACCTAATCCCTTATGAGACTTTTTATACAAGAGATGACCAGATGATTGAAACTGGTGGAGCAAATCCTGTTACAGATATGTACAGTGCGTATGACTTTATGGTTGATTATGAAGCGGCTAGAACTGTCTCATCTGACCATATTGGTGTAGAGTTAGAGTTTATGCACCACCTAGTTGATGCAGAGATGCAAGCCGCACAAGAGAATGATGAGAGAGCAGTAGCAGAGTTTCAAAGAATTCAACATGAGTTCCTAAATAAGCATCTGCTTCAATGGGCTCCAATGTACTTAATAAATATGAAATATGAAGCTAGAACTCCACTTTATTATGATGGAGCTGAGATGGCCTTAGAGTTTATCTTAAGCGATAATGAATACTTAACGAAAGAGATAGCTTAGTCTAATGCTACATTTAAACGCAGGCTCTTGCGTTCGCTCTTTAAGTGTAGAGAGTGAGTGTAATAAGTGTGAAATTGTCTGTCCAACAGATGCGATAGTCGTTGGAGAGAACCCACTTCCGGCTATTAACTTCTCTTCTTGTGTTGAGTGTGGAGCGTGTCACGGGATTTGTCCCAGTGAGGCTTTAGGATTAGAGAGTTTTAACTCAACAGATTTCTTTTTTGATTTCGTGGAGAGTAAAGAGAATCTTATTTCTTGCAGAAAAAATGTTCCGTGTATCTCGGCTCTGAGTGTTGAGCATATCATCTCAATAGCAGTCCTTAAAAAAGAGATAATCTTTGATATGGGTTACTGTGGTGATTGTGAGATAGCATCAACGTGCCATAAGCAGATAGTTGAAAACTATGAAGAGGCTTCGTATCTTTTACAAGCGATGGAGAATGATGCTGAGATAAGACTTGAAGATGTATGTTTTGAGTCTGAAGAAAAAGGTGCCGATAGACGTGGATTTTTAAGTGCGCTGAATCTTAAAACAGTTGGAAAGGTTAAGAACAGTTTTGAGCAAGAGGTTGTAAAAGCTGGTGACGAGTTGGTTGAACACACACTTGAAAAAGCGGATATAGCACTTCTGAAGAAAAAAGTTATACCTGAAAGACGAAAGATATTTTTTACAGCTATAAAGAGAGTTGAAAAGCCCTCACAGTTTCATATAGTTGATGCGACTGAGGTTAGTTTCACCTCTGCTAAGATTATGGATGAAGAGTCTTGTACAGCATGTCAGATGTGTTATAGAGTCTGTCCAACCGGAGCATTGACTTCTGATTTGAAAAACTCAAAGATAGACTTCGATCCGTTTTTGTGTATTAAGTGTAGTATCTGTCATGATGTATGTGAACCGGATGCGATAACACTCTCAAGCTCATATGATGTCAAAGAGTTTTTTGAGCCAACAGTTCAAAATCTCATCTCTTTTAAGGTTAGACGTTGTGATGAGTGTAATGTTATTTTCAGTACTAACGGCAGTGAGAGACTCTGTTACAGATGTAAAGCAGAAGAGGAAGAAGCTAGAGAGCTTTGGGGAATTACAGATGAGGAAAGTACCGTATGATGAACGATAATGACGAATTGAAAAACTCTTCAAAAGCTTTTGGTTATATTGGTGAACATGCTGGAGTGAGTAGGTTTAGTGCTGTGATAAATAAGCAGTTTAAAGAAAATAGCATCGATGCAATGATGTTTCCTATGAATATTAGAGAAGATGATCTCTACTTTACAGTAGCAAATATGAAAAAATCCAAAGTAGATGGCGCTGTAATATCTAATGAGTATGTAACACAAGTTGTAGATATCCTGGATGAAGCATCTAGTATGGTTAAACGCAGCGGTATGTGCGATATTATCTTTAAAGAGGGTGAGAAACTGCGTGGTGATGTTTTTAGCACTAGAGTATTAACTGAGCACCTTAAAGATATTTTTGTATCAAAGGTCGCGATTATAGGAAGTAATCATCATGCAAAAGCCTTCTCACTTTTAGCGTGTGGATTTAATGTAAGCTACTTTAATGAGAACCTTGAAGAGCTTATGGAGTTTACTCAAGAGCTAGAACTTCATGATGCTGATATGAATAGAATTGCAAAAGATATGAGTTTAGACCTGTCATCATTCGATGCAGTTTTAGATTTTTCAGATATGAGATCTTTGAGTATGATAGAAAAACTGCCAAAGTTTAACTTTGATATGAAAAATAACAAAGAGTTTTCTGTACTGAAACAGCGTGCAAATGAGTTAAATGCAGACTACAGTAGCTATGATGACATAATAGATAAGCTATGTGCCAGTGCATATAGAGCAATAATAAAATAGAGGAAGATAAGAATGGAACAACATGATTTAAGTGATTTAAGAGCAGAGTTTGATAAGTTTGTAAAAGATAAATGTTCATTAGAACCAGATGATGGTATGACAACAGGTCAAAATCCGGATGCGGGTGATAAAGAGGATGATGAACCGGTTCCACAGTTTGTTGATGCATTGACAGAAAAACTTTTGGCACCTGCGATCAGTGGTGTTTATCTCTCACGTTTAGATATCAAAAGGGTTGCAGAGGCAATAGATGAGTCTATTCCTATTAAAGAGCGTTTGAAGATGGTAAAAGCTCTCTTTAGACACACAACAACAAAGAAATATCTTGAAGATGCCTTTGGGGAAGTTGATAAACACATAAATGGTCGTATCTTAATCTATACAGAGCTGAGTGAAGCTTTCCCAGCATCAAAAGAGGTTTTTGACGGACATATTGAAAAAGCTAAAAAAACTATGAAGATGTTTGAGACAATTATCGAAGACTTCGAAGAGATAGAGCCAGTTTCTGACCCATTATTTGTTTAGATATTTATCAATAGCTTTATTTAATCTATCTAGCTCATTGGTATATTTATCAATATAAGTATAGATACGATTATATTTGTTTAGTGATAGCTGTTGAAGTATCTCAGCCATTAATTTATGCAGATCTTTAGCGCCAATTGAACTAGACAAGTTTCTGATATCCAATGATAATACCTTTAATTCTGTAAAATTTCCCTCTTCGATCAGCATTTTAAATTTTTTGGCACTATTACCGTAAATATTTTTGAATTCTAAGAGTATCTCTTTTTGTAAAACACTATTTGCTACATTTGTATCTATGGAGGTTTTGTTACTCTCACTTATAGAAGTTGTAGAATCTATTTCACTCGTTATAAACAGTTTAAAAGCTGTATATAGTTTTTCTTTTCTTAATGGTTTTGATAGGTATCCGTTCATTCCACATTCAAACATCTTATTGACTTCTGAGGCTGATGTTAAAGCACTTATAGCGATTATAGGTAAGTTGTCAAATTTTCTCTTTGCTCTTATAGCTGCTGCTGCACTGTAACCATCCATAACAGGCATGTTAATATCCATAAAGACTATATCAAATTTTTGAGAACTGTTTAAAATAGTGATTGCCTCTTGCCCATTATTCGCGTTTGTTATAGTTATATCTGCTCTATTTAAGACTCCAGCAAATACTTTTTGATTAATTGTATTATCTTCAACTAAAAGAATATTTATTCCATTAAAGTCGGCAAATTTATTGAGATCGATATTTTCACTATCTTCAAATATTTTCTTATAAACTAACAACTCTTTTGTATTACTCTTTGTATCAGTATCAGTATCAGTATCAGTATCAGTAATTATATTTGTATCTTTTTTTACTGCTGTTTTTACTGCTGACTCTGCCGATTTTACTACTGATTGTACTGCTGATTTTATTGCTGATCTTGTATCAGTTTTGACATGTTTTTCTTCTTCTGAATAGAGTTGTTCTATTGCTTTTTCAACTTCAAATCTTGTTAATGGTTTGGTAAGCTGAAAATCTACTATTTCAGCATTTTGAAAATCCCCTTCTGCTTTAAATAAATTGCTTAAACATATAATCTTTGCAGAGGTATCTCTTAAAGCATCTACAATATTATTCACAAATAATTTTTCATCGATGAGAACTATGTCGTACCGAGAAAAGTTTGGAATTTTTGAAAGAAACTCCTCTTTAGTTAAAGTTTTAGGTCTGTGTTTAAGAGTTGAAAATATATCTTTTATTACGCTAGAGGAATCATTTAATGAGTTAACAATTAAAACTTTTTTTCCATTAATTAGAGTTGTGTCACTTTTTAAGCTTTTTTCTTCTTTAAAAGGAATTTTTAAAACGAACTCTATATGATTTGTATCCTTGTTTTGAGCAACTAACTCACCATTCATTAGATTAGACAGTTCACTTGCTACAAAAAGTTCTAATGTATCGTAACTATCCGTGTTTTCATTATATTTTGAATTAAACATACCCTCTTCATGTTCGACATCAATTTTTGCATCACTTTGAACTGTAAAGTAAAGATTCTCTTTTTTTGAAAAAGCAAAATCCTTAGATATTGTGATCTTAATCTCTTTGGCACTGTTATGTACAAAATATAAAAGTATATTATTTAGTACCTTGCTAAGATTCAGTGTATCTCCAATGATATATTCGGGTATGTTGCTTTTTACATCATACATGAGTTCAAATTCAATATCTTTAGTATTTGCTTTTAGTGTTCCCGTTATATCATTTAGTAAATTAGATAGCTTTAAAGCTTCATTTACAAGTTCAACTTTTTTTGATTTTATTTTTAAAAACTCTATTAGATTTGTTGTTAATGCGAGTAGTTGATGTTCAGAGTTCACAACTCTTTCTAAATCTTTTTCTATACTTCCTTTTTCATTGTCTGTTACTATTTTTATTGCTGTATCTGTAGTTTCTTGAGCTACTGTTTGTATATTTTCACTTAAATCAGAGAGTATTTGATTTTGTTTTTGTTCTATATTATTACGTTTTTCTTCTTTCTTATATATGATTTTTTTAAAGTTTTCTAGCTGTTCAGAAGATAAAAACAGGGCAAAAAGACTAATTATACCAAGACCAAACAGAGCTGTCCAAAGTGTAAAATCATCACTCTGAGTATCAATATTGCTTAAATCTATTATGTTAATGTCGGCTGATAAACTTATTGTGAGTAAGAGAAGATAAAACAGATAAGAAGATATTTTTTTCATAGTAGGCTCTTTGTATTGAATATTATTTTAATATTTTACTTGAGTATTGTTTACTTAGAGTAAATGCAAAAGAGCCTATATAAGCTAAAGTTATAAAATTGTTTGAAGCTGTAACCACCCCTGCCAGATAAATGAACTTGATATCCCCGCTGCAAAACCAGCAATGATATCGTCACCCATCACACCGACTCCGCCTTTAGCTTCTCTGTCAATTCTTCCTATTATAGAAGGCTTTGCTATGTCGAAGTATCTAAATAGTGCAAAAGAGAGGATTGACTGGATTAAAAATCCGTTACTTAGAGTAGTGACTTCACTCATCCCTACACTTATTGCTGGAGCAACACTCAATGCGAACCACATACCTGCGAGCTCATCGATTACTATGCTTTTATCATCATGAGTACCTGTTTTTTCTTCATATCTGTTTATCTCTTTTATAGCTATAATGCTGATAAGAGCAGTAGCTAAAAAGAGAGTATATGCATCAAAGTAGATGAGGATTAACATACCAAGTGGTAGTGAAACTAAAGTACCGGCTGTCCCTGGTGCCTTTGGAAAAAGACCACTGTAGCCAACGGTAATAAAAAATCTGTTCATTATTTTCCTTATATTTTAAAAGATTATGTCAATGAAGTGGTTTGATAGAGTTTCATTAGCTCTAAGTAAAAATCTTTTTCTGTATGCTCTTTTAAGAGACCCTCTACAGGAAGCAGGTCATAGTAGAGTTTTTCTAGGTTTTTAACTCTGTTTGGAAGTATTTTTGAGAGTATATATGCTGAAATCTCTTTTCTCATAAGCATAGTTGGAGGCAGAAGACCTAACTCTAATAGTTCCAGAATTGAATCAGCATGGTATGATACTTGATGGTGCTGACCATGCGGACATGTATCCTTAGCTACAAGTGTAGTACACTGATCGCAGTAAACATACTCACTCTCTAACTTTACTTCTATATCTATACCGACAAGTCTGTCTATAATAGATTTATCTGAATTTGAATCATAAAAAATACCAAGTCCGGTATGGTCTCTACTAATTGTCAACCTGTCAAAACCATAGTTTTTTGTCACAATTGCGTTTACTATGAGTTCATTGTAACCGGCAAATACATAACTGTTCTCCAGAGGGACAACAACGACTTTGTTTTTTGGCAGGAAGTTGTTTATAAAAAAAGTTAAGGTCTCTTCTCTTGTTTCATAGTTTAAATTTTTAGTGTTATATGGTTTTAATAAAAATATAACCAGAAGATCAGTAGTATCCAGTGCTTGTCTAATGAGCCTTTCATGTGCACGGTGCAGGGGATTAGCCGCCATAATGAGTGCTGATGTGTGTTTTGCATCAATAATCTGTTTTGCACGCTGAATAGTATCTGAATTTTTGGTATGTTGATTACTCTCTGAGCTTAAAAGAGTATACTCTCCACTCACAGCCCATGAACCTAACCTTTTATAAGTTATCTTAACATCCGGGTGTGAGAGGTCGTCAGTTCCATATATATGTTTTGTTCTAATATTTGGATCTGTTTTGAAGGTTTCATCAACTATAAGCGTTGCGAACTCTTCATTCTCACAGATTATTGTAAGCTCTTCACCAATTTCAAGAGATTGTATTACCTGCTCATTCTTTGTACCCGCAGGAGCTAAAATAAAAGGCAGGGGAAAGCTCTGGCCATCGATAAGGCCAGTCTCTAAAACAGACTGCTCCTCTTCTTTGGTCATTAACCCCCTAAGTGGTTTTAGGAGACCATTTTTTACTAGTTCTAGTGCAGAAGCAGCCTCTTTATCTATAAAGAGGGTTTTATTTTTTCTTGATGATGTCATATTTCTTTCGTTTTTCCCATAAACTTTTACGAGATATACCTAGTTTTTTTGATAACTCTGTATCCGGGTATTTACTTTGGTAGTTAAGAACAATAAATTTAACATAATCCTCAATAGGAAGTATTTCACCTCTGTCAAAGACATTGTTTTCACTTTTTATCTCTAAAATCGGATACTCAACATCTTCTATTTTATCACTACTTGCAATAATCGCTTTTTTATCGATCATAAGGTCACAGAAGAGTTTTTTATCACTCTTTTTCAGTACTTGATAATCAATAATATAGATGATACAGTTTTGTGGAATAGAGGAGATCTCATTCATAGCCTTTGGATCACTTAGAGTTAAAAAATGGATAGGTAAGTTCTTGCTGCTTGCATACTCAAATGCAAATGCATCTACATTTTTTTGAAAGCTTGAAGATATAAATAGTGGGAGCTCTATACCATCATGATCATGATCTTGACTTACACTGGAGAAAGTATGATTTAGGTACTTTTCATACGCTTCATTTCTCTTTTTTAGTTTTTCATAGTCTTGATAGTGGTCAATTTTTCTAATAAGCTCTTCAATCATAAAAGGCTTAAGAATATAATCTTTTGCACCGGCACTCAGTGGTTTTGAAACAGTGTCATTACTGATATATGAAACCATCAGGATCACAATTGATTTTTTAAATGTCTCAATTACAGGATTGAAGTCTTGTCCATTAATATTTGTAGAAAGAAGAACAACATCGTAGTTTGTACTCTTTATAGCGTCTTTAGTAGATGTACACATCTCACAGATATGTCCAAGTTCACCAAGTTTTGTTGCGATACTTTGTGCTAAATAAATCTCATTCTCTATAATTAAAATCTTCATTGTTACCCTTAATTTTATTTCTATATTAAATTTCTATTTTGTCCAATCAAAATATTTTAAATTTGCATTAGCAATAACGCCAACACCTTCACCTCTACCTATAAAGCCAAGTTTTTCGGTAGTAGTCGCTTTTACATTTACTCTGCTTGCATCGATAGTGAGTATCTCAGATAGAACTCTTCTCATCGCTGGTTTATATTCACCAACTCTTGGTTTCTCTGCAGCAATAGTAAGATCTACATTTACAATAACAAATCCGAAATTGTAAATTTTTGTAACAA
>JBDLHW010000049.1:0-11005 GCA_039715155.1 Campylobacterota bacterium
CCGCATATGTGATAATGTATAGAATAGGAACATATATCATAAACATATCTGTTATAAAGGCTTTTATTCTATCAGGGATAGTTGCGTAGTGAACTTTTTCTTTTAGCTCTTCTTTTTGTTCTTGTTTAGTTTTAGCTTGTTTTTTTAGTTTTCTGAATCTCATGGGGTAAATTATAGCAAAGTGAAGATAAAATTTTGGCAAAAAAAAGGCCAAGACCCGAAAGTCTTAGCCCTAAGTTGAAAATTCTTAAAAATAATCTCTGACACTTTAGAGTGTCAAGCTTTAGTCGCCTCAGCGGCGCAAGCGAGATAAAGGAATTACTTCCTTTATCGGACTATTAATGAAGATCTCTCCAAACTTGTTTTTTCCAAAGAAGTGCGAAGATAGCGAAGATAACGATGTAGATCATTACATTTTTACCGATCTCTTCTCTCTCAGCACGTTTAGTATCACCAGCATCTTTCATATGCTCGATAACTTTCTCAGCAGCTTCTGGAGTTACACCAACACGTGGCATAGCAGTTCCTTCAAGAATATTTTGAGGATTTTCAATCAGCTTGTTAAGGAAGTCATTACCACGAGAACGGATATACATACTTAAATCTGGAGGTAATTTACCCATATAAGCTTTCAATGAATCTTGATACTCCATAACTTTAATATCGTAAGCTAAAGAGTCTTTTTCATGTTTGAAGCTTGGTTTAGTACCAATTTGAGTCCAGTTTTCATAACTAACTGCGTGACATCTACCACAAGCATCTTGAAATGCCATTGCAGGTGTTACATCTTCAGGCTTCACAGCGATAGACTGCATATAAGCTACCATATCAGCAATTTCCTGATCTATATCTCCACCCATTCCGTAAAATGCAACCATTGGGTGCATTTGACCTTTAGACTCGTCAAACTTGTGCTCAACTTTAAGTGCGTGAGCAGGGTTTTTGATCAGGTCAGCTAAAAACTTAGCGTCATAGATAGCACCAGCATTACTTAAATCTGGTGGGTTAACACCATAAGAAGCTGCAGCCATAACAGGATCCATTGGAGCTGGCATACCAGCTGCTTCGATTGAGTGACAACCAGCACAACCAGCATTCATCACTAACTCTTCACCGCGAGTCGCATCACCAGTTTTTGTTATTTCCGGCAGGTCATTGTATGCAAAATTTTCAAACTCTGTCTCTACTACCTTTTTGTGTAATACATGGTGAGCATAAGGCTCAACTAGGTAATAAGTTACAAGAGAGAAGAATACAACTACTGCTAATATTAATGGTTCTTTATTTTTCATTTTGTACCCCTATACCTTTTTTTCCATCTTAGTGATCAACGGAAGTGCTAACCACTGAACAACAAATATAACTGCTGAAACTAGACCAATCTGACTAAATACACCCTCTGGAGGTAATTTACCCATAGCTGTCAGAACTATCATGTTTGAAAGCATTAGCCAGAACCATGTAGCGAACATCAAACCACGACGATTTGCAGCACATGTATTTGGACTTCTATCTAACCAAGGAAGAAAAACAAAAATAACCTGTGCAAATCCAAATAGAATAAGACCTAAATCGACATTGAACGGACGTAAAATCTCATAAGACCATAAGAAGTACCACTCAGGGTAGATGTGTGCCGGAGTCTTAAGACCATCAGCAGGGTCAAAGTTTACAGGGTCCATTGCGAAACTATAGTTCCAGAATACAAGATAGAAGAAGAAGATTAAAAAGAATCCAACAACCATCATATCTTTAGACATAAAGTCATTTGCAAAACGCATAACTTTAGAACCAGCTTTGTCACCATCTAAATATTTTTTAGACTCAGCATCAAAATCGATCTCTTCACCATCTTGGTTGTTTACGTGAGGAATACGAAGTGCACCAAAGTGTAAACCGATAAGAGCCATAATAGCTAATGGAAGAAGAAGTACGTGTAACATAAAGAAACGACCAAGGAAAGCTTGAGCAGGAACATAATCCCCACGAATCCACTCAACAAGACCATCTGCATGCAGTGAACCACCAGCAAACAGGTTAGTAATAACCATACCAGCCCAGTAAGACATTTGACCCCATGGTAACATATAACCAGAGAATGCTTCAGCTGAGAATGCAACGAAAAGAAGCATACCTGAAACCCAAATCATCTCACGACCCTTCTTATAAGAACCGTAGTAGATACCAGTGAACATGTGAATGTAGATAATTAAGAAAACTACAGATGCCGCAACACCGTGTACATGTCTCCATAACCAACCAAAGTCAACTTCTCTCATAATCGTGTAGTTTACACTGTAGAATGCTTCATCAACTGTTGGTACGTAGTACATTAATAAAAATATACCTGAAACTACCAGTAGTGCGAAAGTTACTACAAGGATCATACCCATCGCCCATAAGAAGTTAATGTTTTTTGGAATCCAATATTCAGATGCCATAACTTTTTCTAATTTATCAACTGCTAAACGTTGGTCTAACCAATCTTTAACACTTGTTGCTTTTGTAAAATGTGCCATTTATCCTCCCTTAATTAAAGCGTAACGCCATTATCTTTCATAGCTTGCCACTCTGGACCAACTTCACCAAGAACTAACTTATTACCATCAATTTTAAATGGAGGTATGTCAAAACCACGTGGTGGTGGTACTTGTGTAACTAAACCAGATGCATCAAACATTCCACCGTGACAAGCACATAAGAAGTCGTTTGAATCTTTTCTAAATGCTGGAATACATCCTAGGTGTGTACATAAACCGATAGCAACCATAAAGTTGTCATTTCCAACTTTAATGTTTCTTGCTTCTGCGGCTGCATTACCTTTTTCACTCTCCATAACTGCTTCTGATTTCTTTAAAACAAAGATAGGCTTCCCTCTCCATTTCTCAGTTACCATTACACTCTCTTCATATATACTCATATCTAGAGTTGTAAATCCGGCTGCTTTAACACTTGGAAGTGGATCCCAAGATTTTTTCATTGCATATAATGAAGCTATTGCTCCAACACCTGCAACAGCACCAAATGCTTTACCCATAAAACCTCTACGGCTATTACTTTTCATATTTGCTCACTTGTGCGAATTTTAAAGGCTTATTATATACCAAATAAGTTTTAATTAATTATAAATTTAAGTTTTCTTTTATAAGTTTTGTAATTTTGTTACTATTTTGAAGAAAATTTTTCTATTGATTGCCAAAACTTGACCTAAGTCAAGATTATAGGCTGCATGGATGTTTAAAGTGGTTAATAAAGCGTTAAAACTGTTAGTAAAATGGAGGAAATTTTACTTTTATAATCAGTTTATTTATCTCTTTTTGCAATCTTGATATAGATATGGAGTATCTCTATTGCAGCAGGTGTTATTCCACTAATATTCATCGCAGCTTGTAGAGTTGGAGGAGCGAAGGTAGCCAGCTTCTCTTGAACCTCTTTTGAGAGTCCACTAACCTTAGTAAAATCAAAACCTTCAGGAATAGCGATTTTAAGATACTTTTTCATTCTCTGGATCTCTTCACTCTGCTTATCTATATAACGGGCATACTTCCCTTCAACTAAAATCTCTTCTCTGATATAATCATTAAACTTCTCTAGTTCCGGGACTATTTTCAACATCTTCTCAACATCAAAAGTTTTACGTGCTACAAGTTGCTGTGCTGTTGATACATCTTTTAAAGGCTGTTCATCCATCGAAGCTAAAAGAGCATTGAACTCTCTGTTTGGAGTAAACTTTGTATCTTCTAAAAGCTGTGCCCCATATTTAATCTGCTCATCTTTTAGTTTAACTCTCTCATACTCTTCATCAGAAATTAAACCAAGCTCATGTCCATAGTGACCCAGTCTTGTATCTGCTGACTCCTCACGTAGAAGAAGTCTATACTCTGCACGAGATGTAAACATACGATACGGTTCATTTGTCCCTTTTGTTACAAGGTCATCGATTAAAACACCGATATATGCTTCATCACGTCTCAGGATAAGAGGCTCTTTACCTGCGAGTGAAAGTGATGCATTTATACCGGCCATAAGACCTTGTGCTGCGGCCTCTTCATAACCTGTAGTTCCATTTATCTGACCGGCTAAATAGAGTCCAGATATTTTTTTAGTCTCAAGCGAGTGCTTCAACTCACGCGGATCTACAAAATCATACTCAATAGCGTAACCATAACGAACTATCTTTGCGTTCTCCAAGCCCTTAACCGACTTAATCATATCACGCTGAACCTCTGGTGGCAGTGAAGTACTCAGACCATTGATGTAGCACTCAGTATTATCCATAGTTTGAGGTTCTATGAAAAGATGGTGTCTGTCTTTGTCTGCAAACTTACTTACTTTATCCTCTATGCTTGGACAGTATCTTGGAGAGTTTCCAGCTATTTGACCGGTAAAAAGTGGTGCTCTGTAGAAGTTTGATGAGATGATATTATGCGTCTCTTCATTTGTGTAAGCTATGTAACAAGGGAGTTGCTCTTTAGTCTCTCTAAACACAGCTCTATCTGTACGAAAACTAAAAGGGCTGGGAAGCTCATCTCCACCCTGCTCCTCCATAACAGAAAAATCGATAGTCGAACTGTCAATTCTTGCACAGGTTCCAGTTTTCAATCGAGCCATATCTAAATGAGCATCATCTTTGAGTGAAGCACTTAAGCCTTCACTTCTCTCCTCGCCGTAACGTCCACCTTTTTTCTGAACCTCACCAACATGGATGATTCCATTTAAAAAAGTTCCTGATGTAATGATTACTTTTTTTGCCTCATACTCATTTAAAAGGTCAGTTTTCACACCCTTTACTACACTGTCCTCAATCACTAAGGATTCAACTGTCTCTTGAACCAACTCTAGATTTGGAGTGTTTAAAACAACATTTCTCGCAATTACTCTGTATCTATCCATATCTATCTGAGCACGGCTTCCGCGAACTGCCGGACCTTTTGTCTGGTTGAGTATACGAAACTGTATTCCGGCTTCATCGGTAATAAGACCCATCTCTCCACCTAAAGCATCAAGCTCACGTACAAGGTGACCCTTCGCCAAACCGCCAACAGCAGGGTTACAACTCGTCGCTCCTACATTTTCAGCCAGCATCGATATCATAAGAGTTTTATTACCAATTCTTGCACTTGATAGAGCTGCTTCAACACCAGCATGACCACCACCAACTACTATTACATCATAATTCATATACTTATCCAAAATAATTTATGCGAATTTTATCATATTTGAGTATCATTGCTATAATATAAACCATATTAGTTAAGCTTTTTAAGATAAGTAATAAAGAAAATAGAAGAACGGAAAACAGAAAATTATGAATATAGAACAGGCACACGCTTTATATAACGCTCAAGATTTTACAAATGCACTCAAACATTACACTCAACTTGCCCAAGAAGGTAATGCAGATGCACAGACCTCTTTAGGCTTTATGTATCAAAACGGACAGGGCTGTGAGAAAGATGATGCAAAAGCGGTTGAGTTTTATAAACTGGCAGCTGAAGCTAAACAGCCTTATGCGCTTTTTAATTTAGCTATTCTTTACATGAATGGTCTGTGTGGCGTAGAGTATGACCAGTTCAAGGCACATGAACTGCATATGGAAGCAGCAACACGTGAGGTTCCGCCTGCGATGTACGAGGTTGCACTTATGTTGGAGCGTGGTCTTGGCTGTGTTCAAAACTATAGCGAAGCTGCATTTTGGTATGAAGAGGGAGCTAAACGCGGTCACCTGGAGTCTTTCAACAACCTTGGTGCACTCTACAAAGAGGGCCACGGAGTTCCTAAAGATGATGCAAGAACTTTCGTCTGTTTTTCTCGTGCGGCTGAGGGTGGTTTGGCAGAGGGACTCTATAACTTGGGTCTTCTGTATGATCAGGGTATCGGTTGCGAAGCAGATAATGACAAAGCCCTTGATTTATGTCGTAAAGCAGCTTATGCCGGACATGAAAAAGCAAAGGGAATTATAAAAGGTCTTCAAGAAGACGGGAAAATTGTGTTCTAAATTTAACACGTTAATCGGAACAAGTCCCGCTTAACTACGCTAGCCGCTGAGGCACTAAAGCTAGCCTCTTTGAGGCAGAGATAAAGGAGTTATCATTTTTACAGGACTAATAAGAGAAATCGCAAATGTTAAAAGTCTCTCAGGGAGTACTTTAACTATCAAAGCAAAGCATAAAGCAAAACTTGGTGACTCAATCGCTATAAACGGAGCATGTCTTACTGTTGTAAAAGTTTTAGGTGACGGTTTTGCAGTGGAACTCTCCCCTGAGTCTCAAAAACTTCTAGCGATGGAGAACTATAAAGATGAAGTTCATATAGAACCTGCGATGATGATGGGTGACAGATTTGAAGGTCATGTTGTTCAGGGTCATGTGGATGCAATCGGAACTGTAAAAGAGATTAAAAACAGTGGTAACTCTTATGACGTATTTATCGAAGTTGAGAAAAAATTTATTCCTTACATAGTTCCAAAAGGTTCAATCACAATTGATGGTGTAAGTCTTACAGTAAATGATGTTGATGCAACAACATTTAGACTCACTATCATACCTCACACTATGAAAGAGACTCTCTTTAGAAACTACAAAAAAGGTTCTAAAGTAAATGTTGAGACTGATATGTTCGCCCGTTACGTCTCACACATCATTGCCCATCAGACAAAATCATCTCTCACGTGGGATGAAGTTGATGCTATTAACGCTAGTTTTTAATAAACAAATTGCACTTTGTCATACTTTTATAGATAAATCCCTATACTTACTATAATTATTTTGGTACAACTGGTTTAGGCTTCTTCGGTTATGGGTGCAGTTTGGGAATTGGAAGTGAGGGTATCTCCAAAAAGGAGGATACGCCAGTGAAGTTATTCATTGTGTTAATGGTTTTAGTCGTTTTAGCCGAACGGTTATATTAAATAACGTGAGAGCTCAAGCTCTCACAACCATTAATGCAATTGTATCATATTAGGATCAAAAATCAAAAATAAAATATTAAAAGATACTTTCGGACACAATAGTTTTAGAGAACTACAAGAAGATGGTGTTGATGCCATTTTAGAGAATCGTGACCTGCTTATGATACTTCCAACTGGTGGCGGAAAATCACTTGTTTATCAACTTCCAACTATTATGAAAGATGGCGTGAGTATAGTTATCTCACCACTCATCGCTCTTATGCAGGATCAAGTTTCCGCACTGCAAGCTCAAGGGATAAAGGCAGAGATGATTTCATCTGCTCAGTCTGGGGATGATGTAGAGGAGATACTCTATCAGCTGAGAATGAAAGATCTTAAATTTTTGTATCTTTCTCCTGAAAAACTCAATACACAGTGGACTTATGACCTACTCAGTACTCTAGATATAAACTTTTTTGTCATAGATGAGGCTCACTGTATCTCTCAGTGGGGACATGAATTTCGTGAAGATTACCGTGCACTAGGCAATCTAAAGGCAAACTTTCCAGATGCTGCCATATGTGCTTTTACAGCAACCTCTACAAATAATGTGACTCAGGATATAGTTCGAGAACTTAGGCTTGAGAATCCTCTGCTTCTAAAAGGTAAAGTATTTCGTAAAAACATCTATATATCAGCTGAAAGAAGATTGACAAATGGTCAGGCACAGCTCAAAAACTTTTTAAAACGCCATGAAAATGAGAGTGGTATCATCTATGTAAGCTCAAGGAAAAAAGCAGAAGATTTAAGTGCCCATCTCAATATGAGTGGTTATAAATCTCTTGCTTATCATGCAGGACTTCCGGCCCACGTGAGAGAGCAAAATTTTAAAATATTTGTAAATGACAACGTAAATATCATGGTCGCTACTATCGCTTTTGGGATGGGAATAGATAAGAGTGATATCCGTTTTGTGGTACATATGTCACTTCCTAAAACACAGGAAAACTACTACCAAGAGATTGGACGTGCCGGACGTGACGGTGAAGATAGTGAGACACTTCTGCTCTTTAACTCTCAAGATATGATTATGCAGAAGCAGTTTTTAAAAGATATTCCTGACTTGGATTACGCAAATCACTTAAGTGAAAAGATAGATAGAATATATAAATATGCTACAAGTGAGATATGTTTCCATAAACAGTTGGCGGAGTATTTTGAAGACACACTAGATGAGTGTGTTGATAGATGTGATAACTGTGCATCAAGTGACGACTTAAGACAAGATATTACCAAAGAGGCTCAGATGGTTTTGAGTTGCATCTATAAGACTGGACAGAACTTTGGGAAAAACTATATCATTGATATACTTCGTGGTTCAAGTGATCAGAAACTTTTAGCCAACAGTGCCAATAAGCTGTCTGTATATGAGATAGGCAAACACCTCAGTAAAAAAGAGTGGTTTGTAATCATAGAGCGTCTTATGGAGACTAAGATTGTAAACCTTGGTGATTTTAGCTCCCTGAAGCTTACCGATGATGCGATTGCTATACTTAAAAGTCAAAAATCAATAGATATAAAATCCTCACGTCTTCAGGTTAAAAGTAAAGAAAAAAGAGTTAAACGTGATGATGGCTTTGATTATGATGAGACTCTGTTTGAGCTACTTCGCTCTAAGCGTAGTGAACTTGCATCTGATATGGGAGTTCCGGCTTATCTAATATTTGGAGATAAGACTCTCAAGCATTTAGCAAATGACAAGCCCTTTGATAAGGCGAGTATGCTGGAAGTCAATGGTGTTGGAGAGAAGAAGTTCGAGCAGTTTGGAGAAGAGTTTTTAACTATTATAAACTCTTGAGTCTCGCAGTGGCTCTACATCTGGATTACAAGAGATCTTATGTGGCATATCCACCTCTTTAAAGGCAGTCAACTTCGATGGACTTGCCACTGTTGCATCTCTAAACTCTGTTCCACGATTTAGATAAATATTAAAACCATTTTCATAGAGTGCCAAACGGGTTGCTAACGCTATAGAGTAAGTAGTTAAGATCCCATCATCTTTTATAGTGCGTTTAATGTCACGGAAGTACTCTTTAGTCCAAAGAGTCGGATTTGAACTTGGAGAGAAAGCATCTTGATAAACTATATCAAATCTGTTTTCAAACTTTCTCACATACTCACGTGCATCCCCCAAAAAAACTTCTATATGAAAATTTTCATCTTCATAAATACCATCTCTGCAGAGAGTATCTATGATACCTTTGAACTCCTCGAACTCTTTTGGGTAAGAGAAACTCTGCAGAGATTTAACAAGTGCTTCATCTAATTCCGGAGAGTAAATATTTAGTTTTGAAGTTAATGAGTTTTGTTTATAGTAATAAAGTGTAGCTAAAGTATTAAAGCCTAAACCAAAACAGATGTCTAAAATGTTTATCTCATCTTGATTCTGCTTGATTTTAAATGCCGGTTCGACATGTTTGAGAAGGGACTCTTTAAGTGCGCCATCTCTTGTGGAGTGATAATGTTCATCATACTCTTTTGAGTAAGCTGTATAAGAGCCATCTTCACTCAGTGTCATAGTGTGAAGATTATCATCAAATGGCATTAACTCTAATCAACCTTAGCTAAATCCAGAGTTAAAGCCTCATTATCCATAATGTCAATATCGCGACGCAGAACAGTCTTAGCAATCTCTTGAGCATCATCAAGTGAGTGCATCTTATATGTTCCACACTGATATACATTTAGTTCTGGGATATCATTTTGATTTTTAACATTTATAACATCTTTCATTGCAGCTTCCCAGGCATCAGCAACTTTTTCTTCACTTGGAGAGCCAATCACACTCATATAAAAACCTGTACGACAACCCATCGGAGAGAGGTCTATAATCTCAGTAGTTTTAGAGTTGAGATGATCTCTCATGAAGCCTGCAAAAAGATGCTCTAGCGTATGAATACCTTCAGAAGATAAAATCTCTTCATTTGGCTTAACAAAACGGAGATCAAAAACTGTAAGTTCATCTCCCTTTGGTGTTTTCATACTCTTAGCTTTGCGTACTGCAGGTGCCGGCATGATTGTATGGTCAACGGTAAAAGAGTCAAGTAATGGCATAGTTATATATCCTTAATTTTATTTCATAAAATGAAGGCAACCCTTCATCTCTATAATCACGTCAAAGGAAGTAATTCCTTTGACTACGCTAACGCTAGGTTTCCTTCAGCAGAAAGCTCCTTGCACTAGTGCAATTTATTGGTGGTATTTTATCGAACTAAAACTTAGCCTAGGCTATTGATATTTTCCTACTTTTTAGATGCTTGATTGCTTCAAGAGCATCACTGAAAATAGTATCTGTATATTTTTTTAGAGTATCCATATCATCATATCCGCTTAACACACCTATGGAGTTTACTCCTGCATTTTTTGCGGAAATCAGGTCAAGTTTTGTGTCACCTATCATCCATATCTCTTTATTATCACACTCAAACGCTTTAAGCGCATTTAATATGGGTTCCTCATGCGGTTTTGGATTCTCTACATGCTCACGTCCTATAAGCACTTCAAAATGCTGCATCACCCCAAAGTGCTCCATAAGCTCCTTTGAGTAGAGCCCAGTTTTTGTTGTTACAATCCCTAATTCTGCAAAACTGCTTGCTAACTCCACTGCCTCTTTTGCCTGAGGAAGTAGTTCAGTCTTGATTTTTGAGATTGTTCTGTATTTTTGCTTGTAGGTATCTACAAAATCCCATACTCTGCTCTCTTCTACTCCAAGCCGTGCAAACATAACATCAAGCGGATAGCCTATAAGCTCTTGAATCTCTGAATCTGTCGGATTTTTTTCACCCTGAACATCAAAAGCGTGATGAAAAGTTGAAGTAATCGCTTCAGTTGACTCTATAAGTGTTCCATCTAAATCAAATAGTATTATCATGTTACACTGAGTGATTCGAAATCTCTATAATAAAACAGAGACCATCATCTCTATTCTCGGCATAGAACTTACCTTTATGATGTGACTCGACAATCATCTTGGACATATAGAGACCTAAACCTGTTCCATTTTTTTCAGTTTTTGTAGAGAAGTAAGGATCAAATATCTTTAAAAGAGTCTCCTTA
>JBDLHW010000005.1:0-23901 GCA_039715155.1 Campylobacterota bacterium
TCCAATTAAAAAAAATATATTTGTTCGATTTACTGTTTAAATAATAGAAATGTTGCATAAACAAAATACCGCGTCAAAGCGGTGATTTCCTTTGCATCAAGCCCTAGTATGCTATATTTGACGAAAGCGTAGTGCTCCTTATACATTAACTTTAATGAAGTCTATCAAAAGCTAACAAGCTAAGAGGAAAGCAGAAAAAAAACGGGGAAACGGAGCAAAGTAAAATAAATGCCGGCACATCCGTTCGAATTTAATAATTGAACTTTTTAAACTAAAAAAAGCAACCACTACACAAGAAAAAAAATCTCTCAGAATTGACTATGCCAAAACACTACTTGGTAAACTCAAGTTAAATGTTAAAGTAATCAATGAAGAAAAAATTCCAAAAGATGGTCAATTTTTACTTGTATCAAACCATAGAAGTGTAATTGACCCATTAATAGTAGAACTTGCTATACAAAACAGTAAGCTTTTTGGTCATTGGATCTCTAAAAAAGAGCTATACAACTCTTTCTTTTTTGGTGTTTTTGTAAGAAATGGCGGTGCTATACTGCTAGATAGAGAAAAATCAAATATGAGCAGCTTTTTTAGTGACATAAAAAAATGCACAAAAGCCGGTGATTCTATTTTTATTTTTCCAGAGGGAACTCGCAATAAAAGCGATAATGATATAGGTGAGTTTAAAAGTGGTTCCCAGATAATAGCACTTAAAAATCGCCTAAATATACTGCCAGTTTTTATACGTTCTAATGCCAATGAACAGCTGATGTCTTCTTTAAAAGATGGAAAAGCTGAACGAATGCTAGAGATAGAGATTGGAGATATTATTGAGTATAAAGATAAATCAATGACTCTCGAAGAGGCTTATAAATCACAGTTCAATTTAAAGTGATTTATATCCTTTGCAGTTTAACTATCTATAATGTTTAAAATCCTCTTTCGCTTTTTCTAAAGCTCCATAAAAATCCATTATCTCGCCACCATATTTGCTCTGAAATATCTCAGCAGCTTTTAGAGTTGAAAAAGCATACTTACTAACCTTACTCATAGTGCCTTTCTTCTTACTTCCAACTACATAGTAAGCTTCTAAAACAGGTATTAACTTTAAAGTTGTAACATCAACTACTTTGGGGTTTTTAATCTCAATCCCTTCACCTAAATGATCTGATAAACAGTGAATAGAACAGTACTGATACTCTTTTTCATTATAAGTTGCTGCATAGCTTGTTTTATAAAATTTAATTAGATCCATTCCGCAAATCACACAATATTGTCTATTTTTTCCATCTTGAACTAAAATAGCATCTTTTTCATCTACAGTTTGAAACATTCTATATTTTGGTTTTGTTTTTTTAACTTCAACTTGTTTTTTTATTTGTGAAGAGTTGTTCTCTTCTTTAATTTGAGGTATTTTCTCGGCTGTACAACCAAAAAACAGTAGTGAAACTGCTATATAAGCAAATATTTTATACATAGTTATTTTCCTTAATAAAAGCCAATTATAGCCGTATATTATTATAAAACTGTTAAATCCTACTATAATAACAGAAAACGAATAGGTTAAAATATGAATCGTGTAAAACATTATCTTAAAGAAATTGCTATATTTATTGTTGTTATGACAATATTTGCAAATATAATCAGTATATATAAAAGCTCTGATTTAAATAGTGAAGCGTTGACACTTAACTCTCTGACTCTTATGGATAACGAGCTATATTTATTTGAAGATGACAAACCTGTATTAATACATTTTTGGGCAACTTGGTGTCCTACTTGTAAGCTGGAGGCTTCAAATATAGAGATGATCTCTAAAGAGTATAACGTAATTACTATAGCTGTCAACTCCGGTTCAGATGCAGATATTAAAGAGTATTTAGATCAAAATAGCTTTACTTTTAATGTTGCTAATGATAGAGAATCAATCTATGCAAGTGAGTTTAAAATAGCGGCTTACCCAACTACATTTATATATGATAAAAACAGAGATTTAGTTTTTAGTGAGGTTGGTTATACATCAACAATAGGATTATATCTTAGAATGTGGTGGGCAGGATTGTAAAAATATGTTCCCAAGCAAAACTTGGGAACGATATACTTAGTTAATATTAACCTTTAATGTTAACTTCGTAAGCTTTACCTGATAAAGGTACCCAAGGACGTTTGATATGTCTTGGACGACGTAGTTTATCACTTGAGTTAAGAGGACGAGTTAAATCATCTCTCCAACCTTTATAGATGTCAAAGTTATTTTCATAATTAACATAGATATCACCTATTTTATCACCAGCTTGCGCAGGCTCTAAAATAACTTTCTGGTGCCAACAGTGCATACCAGAAATCGGATCCGGGTGAGCTGCAGCTACAGCATTCTGCCATGAACCACTTAGTCCGTCCCACCAGATATTTTGACTATCTTTGTTGTAATCAGCAAATCTCTCAGATGCAAATGGCTTAATACCTTCTACCCATTTAAGTTTACCCTCTTTACCATCCATCTGAAGTTCAGCAGTTGGTACACCGAAACTATTCATTCCAGAAGTTCCAGAGTAATCCTCAATTTTAATCTGTGCACCCTCTGCACCTACGTTTTCAGGTGAGTGAGCCACAAACTTAGGATCGTTCATATTACGTGTAATGGGTTGAGAGTCAACTTTACCATCTGTAACACCATTTGGTACAGATACTGAGTTTACAAGTTTCCATCTACCACCGTGGTGAGAACATGCAAGAGTTCCTGGAAGAACACCTTCAGTCGGTACAGCCATAGCTACAAAGTAACCAGACTCTAAACCTGTAACACTATCCGTAATTCTTACACGGATTGCATCTCCACGTTTGAAACCTTGACGTTTTGCATCACCAGTAGAGATCCAAATTGGGTCATGATTTTGTGAGATCTCCATAAGGTGCTTAGAGTTCGCAGAACGTGTATGAATGTTATACGGTAATCTAAATACTGTATTCAATGCATACGAATCTTTCTCAGTCATGTAAGAGTGATCTACATGAGAAACGATTTGTGGCATAGCTTTTTTCTCTTCCGGTGTTCTTGGATAGAATGGAATAGCATACTCTGGCCATTTCCAATCATCTGCCAACCACTCACAGAAGAAGTCAAGTTTCTTATCTAGAGTTGCGAAACCTTCCATTACTTTACCATCTATCTCAATAGCAACTGGTTTTTTATCATCTTTATACTTACCATCACCATGATGATCTTTAGCATAGATAACACCTGTTCTTCTATCTTTTGATAGATCACGTTTGTCATATTTATGACCGTGAGAGATAAGGTTATTACCATCAAACTTAGCAAGTTTCTCTTGTGCAGAGTAGATTTTATTATCTTCCATCCATGCACCATGATCTCTCATGTACTCATATACTGGGAATTCAGCATTAGCATATCTTTTGTCTGCAGTTGCAGTTGCTTTAAGATTTGGTAAGTTATCACCAAATGCAGCATCATACCACTCAGCAATAGTTACTGGAGTACCTGGAGTCTTTTTAGATTCCCACATAGATTTAATAGTCTTAGTTTTAGCAGCGTCAAGGAATATATCACCTTTAGGGTCAATATAGTTAACACACATGTCAAACCAGAACTCATTCTCTTCCCAAACTTCACCAAGACCAGCTTTAATGTGAGCTTCAAGTGTAGCACGAGCAGGATTTTTAGGTTTCCATCCAGCTTTCTCTAAAGCAACTCTCATAACAGGCTGACGGAATGAAGTCCAACGTGCCGGCATTGTAGCCTCAGAGTGCTGATCGTGTCTCTCACCAGCTAAACCAACAGGAAGAATATAATCAACATACCAGTTAGTCTCAGACCATACTGGAGAGAGGTTGAATGTAAGCTCCATTTTTGACTCATCTTTGATAGTCTCAATCCATCTGAAACCATCTGGGTTAATCCACACTGGATTATACATACGAGGAATCCAAACAGAAAGCTTCTTAGGAACGTTCATTCCCTTAGCAGTCCATTTGTCTTGCCACTCAGTATCCGCAAGTAAATGAGGAAGTAAGAATGACATCTCATAAGTTGATAGAGGCCATTCAGGCGGCCATGAAAGCTCATTCCAAGTATCAATTTTTGGAATATCTGAACCACGCTTACCTTGTCCAACAGTTGCTGAACCACCTTTTCCACCTACAGATATAACATGGAAGTGGTGGAAGAAAGTTCCACCTTCAGGACCAATTGCACCACGAAGTGCTAATGGTAAGAAACCTGTACGACCACTCATCCAACCACCACGGTTACCAGCAGCAGTTGCTCTCCAGAAGTAAGTAGAAACAGATGTACCAGCCCAGATGAACATATCATAAAGTTCTTCTAGTTTATATGCAGGAACGTGAGTCTCTTTTGCAACATGATCAAGAGTATATGGAGTATATAACTCTTGAATAGTGTCTAAGAATGTATCAAAATCATTTTTAGTTGGAACTTTAGAGATATAACCCTTCTGTACCATATACTCTAAATAAGCTCTGTTATCTAAGAATACTTCCCAGTTCATCCACTTCTTAACGAAATCTCTATCAACTTTACCTTCATTCAGAATTCTCTGAGTTAAGTAAAGATAAATAAGAGGCTCTGTACCAGGCCATGCAGCAATCCACATATCAGCCATACCAGCAGAGTTAGACATACGAGGATCCATAACTACAAGTTTAGCACCCTTAGCTCTTGCATCTGCGATAAATGAAGCTGATTGTTGGAAATAGTGACCAGCATCAGCAGCGTGAGATGAGTTAAGGAATATAAGCTTAGCATTAGCCCAATCCGGAGAACTTCTATCATCATTCGCCCACTGAATAGTTGGTGTACGACCACCTGAAGAACAGATGTTTGTATGTGAGTTGAAACAATCTGAACCAAGTGTATGCCATACTTTTCCAGTAAATCCATTCTCATTTGGACGACCAACGTGGAACATTACTGATTTTTTAGATAGATCATCACCAACTCTAAGTGTATCTCCCATCTTCTTACCGATAGTAGTCATAGCCTCGTCCCAAGTAGTACGAACCCATTTACCTTCACCACGAGCAGAACCTGGAGCTCTTTTTAGTGGGAATGCAATTCTATCTGGATCATACATCTGAGACTGAGTTGCGTAACCTTTGGCACAGTTTCTACCACGAGAAGCTGGATGTAGCGGACTACCCATATACTTCTTAACAGTAAAAGTTTTCTTATCAATCCAAGCTGTTAAACCACAAGATGCCTCACAGTTTGAACATGCCGTTGGAACGATCATATAGTCATTAACTTCGATTCCATCAGGATTATCTTCTGTTCTAACACCTTTACGCTCTATACCACCACGTTTCCAGTCATCTCCGTCTAACTCTTTAAAGTCAGCCCACTCTTCCATTGGAGGATAGAATGATAATGAGTCTGGAGTATCTGTAAACTTACTTTGTTCTACTGACTCTGCAAGTGCATCTGTTGTAAATACACCTTTTGCAATAGCGGCACCTGCAACTGTAAATGCAGCACCTTTTAAAAATGTTCTTCTACTTTGTAAATACATTTATATTTCTCCCTAACTCATTGGTAATAATTGTGGAATATTTAGCCAAACATGTTTAACTAAAAACAGACCCACAAGTGCTAGTATTGCTGCTAGCTTTAATATGCTTTCGCTTTTTGAATTTCTTGATAACACAACTAAAAGCATTGGTAATAGATAAGTTATCCACTGACCTAGCCAGAACATAACTGTGTACGGTCCATCACCTTTGATATACTCTAAAGTATAAGCAATCTCTTCAGCCTTACCTGGTCCAAATATATACTCAGCCATATAGATGATAAATGCCATCAGTGCACTCAGTCCTAAAACAACTCCTAAAGTCTTTTTAGCTTCATAAGTCAGTTTATCACCGCCAACAAGAATCATTGCAGCTGAACCTGCAAGGAGTGCAGCTAAAATCATTTGAGCTGACTCTGCTGGCATTTGCCATAGTTCACGAGCTGTACACTGAGACATAAGAGCTGCAGTATATAGTGTTACTGGAATTGCTAAAATTGTTGTCCATAGAAGGATCTTGTCGTAATTTACATTACAATCTTCATTAGTTCTCGCTCTCCATGCTACTAACACTAAAAGAGTTAACAGACCTAAGAAAGCTGAAGCCATAAATGTACCCCATGCAATTGCAGATGAAAAACTAGGGTGAACAAGTATATGCCAGAATCTAAACGGCTGATGTAAGTCAGCTAATGTGAACAATAAGAAAATATTAATAAATATAAAAGCTACAATTGAAGTTTGTAATCTTAACTTATTACCAGATTCTGGGTGCATTCTTAAAAGTAAGAAAAGCATAAAGATAACACCTGTACCGATACTTTTTGCCCACATATTTACTGTAACCAGCCAAGGCCAAACTGTACCTGGAAGCCCTACATCTAAAGTTACCACAGCATTTGTAGCTGCTAATATTTCATGTGCTGCCATCTTAGTGACCTCCTACCGGCATTTTAGCTGTCATCTTACCGAATAGGTCATGACCTTCTGGACGGAATGAAGCAAGTGGATTAAGGCTAACATTACCACCACCAACATAGTAATGGTGAGGATTAGTTCCCTTCTCTGGTTTACGAACTTGTATATTACCTTGGTTCGTTTGGATATATTTGGAGATGTTTGACGTAGCATCATCTAAATCACCAAAGATATTTGCCTGAACTGGACATGCAACAACACACGCCGGCATCATAGATGAAGCGATACGGTGAGCACAGTAAGTACATTTGTCAGCAGTCTGCGTATGTGGATCAATATAGATCGCACCATAAGGACAAGCCATTACACAACCGGCACAACCGATACATCTCTCTTTATCAATATTTACAATTCCATTATCTAAATAATGCAGTGCAGATACCGGACAAATTCTCTCACATGGAGCATTCTCACAGTGGTTACAACGAAGAGGTGTAAATGTTCTTTTCGTCTCTGGGAAAGTTCCTACATCTACATACTTAACACGTAATCTCCATGTACTAAGTGGAACTTCATTCTCCACTTTACATGCGATCTCACATCCTTTACATCCCATACACAGATGTAAATCAACTAGGAAACCTAATTGCATATATTCTCCTTTTAGCCTATTTAATTAATGGCAAATTTAAGATTTATAACTATCACTAATATACTTTAAAACAAGCCCTTATACGTGATGCATAGGGTTATTTCACTATGTAAATATTAGCTAAGAAAACTTAAAATTATTATAAATGTGTGACAATATTTTGATAATATTTTTAGTATGAGTAGATTTGGAAATCTTATATTTGATGGATCTATTACAAGTAGATAAAAGAAAGAAATTAAAGTCATATACGTCAAATAAATGACGTATAAACTTACTCTTATTTAGTCAGTCTCACTCTTACTGATTGTTCATGAGCAGTTAAACCTTCAGTGTTTGCAATAAGTGCACACTCTTCACCTATCTCATTTATGCCTTTTTTGCTAAAAGAGATAATTGATGTTTTCTTCATAAAATTCTCAACTCCAAGCGGAGAGTAAAACTTAGCTGTTCCACCAGTTGGAAGTGTATGGTTTGGTCCAGCCACATAATCACCAATAGCTTCAGGAGTGTAATGTCCCATAAAAATAGCTCCGGCATGCTTGATCAGTGGTAGAAGTTCAAATGGAGAGGAAGTAGCAACTTCTAAGTGCTCTGGTGCTATATCATTCATCAGTTCAATCGCTTCTTCCATAGTGTCAGTTACGATAATTGCTCCACGCTCTTCAATAGACTTTCTAGCTATCTCTTGACGAGGAAGTTTTTGTAACCAGTTTTCTATCTCAACCTTTACCTCATCAGCTAGTTTCTGTGATGGAGTTATCAATATAGAACTCGCCATCTCATCATGTTCAGCTTGAGAAAGAAGATCAATTGCTAAGTGATTTGCATTTGCAGAATCATCTGCTAATACACCTATCTCACTTGGTCCTGCAATCATGTCAATATTCACATCACCAAAAACCATTTTTTTAGCAGTTGCAACAAAGATATTACCTGGTCCTGTAATCACATCTACCTTAGGAATATTCTCCGTTCCATAAGCCATTGCGGCAATTGCACTAGCCCCTCCAACTTTATAGACCTGTGTTACACCACACAAATGACAGGCAGCAAGTAAAAGAGAATTTATTTCATTGTCAGGTGTTGGAGTTGTAACTACTATATTTTCTACTCCTGCAACCTGAGCGGGAATAACATTCATCAAAAGTGATGATGGATAAGCTGCTTTACCACCTGGTATGTAAAGCCCTGCACTATCAACCGGAGTTACTCTCTGACCTAAAATTGTTCCATTAGCCTCATCATCAAACCAAGATTTAGGTTTCTGTTTTTCATGATAAACTTTGATTCTGTCATATGCCAAGTGTAGAGCAGACTTTAGCTTTTCATCTAAGTTATCATATGCTTGACTCATAGAGTCTGTTGAAACTACTAAGTCATCATCACTAGCAGGAGTCCAATTATCAAATTTTGATATATGCTGCTTCAATGCTGCATTTTTATCAGCCTTTATCTCATCAATTATATTTCCAACAATTGCACTAACCTGTGCTATATCCATCTTTCCACGACCAAGTAACTCATCAAAGTTCTCTTTGAAATTTGCGTCACTCTTATTTATAAAAATCATCTTCTACTTTCCACTATTTTTTATTTTTTCAAACTCAGCTTTTACCTGTTTTAGATAATGCAGGATCTCTTCAGTTCCAAGCGCACCCATTAACGGTTGAAACATTGGCTCACCACTTGGAAGCAAAAACCATATGCCTGGCAGACCCGGAGTGAAGAGTCTCTCTGGTACATAATCATTTTCATTTATCCATGAAGTAACCGCAACAAAGTCTTTATTTAGAACTGTTGTCACTTTTTTATCTTTAAAGGTCGTATTTTTCAAGATAATACAGTACTTACATGTATCACGTGAGATTACAAACAACATCGGTTTATTCTCTGCTTTTGCCTGTTTCAAACCACTCTCAAAATCTTTCGCCCAGTTTACTTCTGCTGCCATCAGAGATGTTGCAAAAAACAACACCATATAAATTAAAATTTTACGCATACTTTTTCACCTTTTTTAAGAGTTCCTTTGAGCACTCCTGAGCACTCTTTTTTGTCACATCAACAACTATATCTGCAAGCCCCAAATACTCAGGACGTCTTTGATCGTAAAGCTCTTTAGCTTTTTTCAAATCACTCAGCAGTGGACGTTTTTTAAGTTTTCTTGCTGCGTTTGGATGTTTTTTTATTCTCTTAATTATCTCATCGAATGGAGAATCAAGAAGAACAACAGTACCTATTTTCTTCAGGTTTTTAACCTTATAAAAACCACCGCCAGTTGAGATAAGAGTATTTTTAACGCTACTTTGTAACCATAGAGAGACATCTTTTTCAAGTCTGCGAAAGTAAGCTTCACCATCTTGTGCAAAAATCTCTTTTATCTTTCTATTTTCCATACTCTCAATTAAATCATCAGTATCTATAGCCATGTACTCTGAGTGTTTAATAAGCTCACGAGCCACACTGCCCTTTCCAACACCCATAAAACCGATTAAAATAACATTTTTCATTTAAATCCTAAAATTATCTTAAATGCGACTAGTCGCACGAGCCATCTGCTGAAGATTACTCAGCGTAAGCGTAGTTTTTTGGGCTTTGCTCAAAAAACGTCTTTATGTAGCCCCAAACATACTCGTATCAAAATCCGGTTTAGTTTTTTTTGTTTTTATATATATCAGGACCGGAGAGATGACATTATACTCCAATAAAACCATACTAATTATAAAGCTAATAGCTGAAACATCTAATAGATATGGCATATAAAATGAAAATATAAAGCCAATTAAAGATGCGATAAAAAGCATAAACTGAACTTTTGCTATATTTTTGTTGATCATCTCATTAATTGTTGGAATACTCATGTAGCCCATCGCATTTAGATGAAACCAGACAAGAAATGGAACTATTTTATGAAGCATTCCGATTACAATAGAGAGAATAAAGCCACCAATTAAAATCCCTACCATAACAATATACTCATGCTTAAAATACTCATCAAATATCCAAAGAAAAGAGCCCAGTGTCAAGAATATGCTTGCTGATCTCCAGTACCATACTGTGACATCACTTATTGGGCGACGGCGCTTACTCAGTTTAAACCATACTGCTGTTGCAAATGCCCAAACAAACATAGCTATCCATAATTTTGCGAAGAGTGTGTACTCTTCATAAAAAGCACTCAAAAACATCCAGATTACCAGACCTATGGATATGAGCCAAACTACCCTTTTTTTACAAAATGGTTTAAATTTTGGAGCGACATAAAACATTGGCAAAACCTGAAAAGCCACACCAATGATTAAAATAACCGCAAATCCAAAAACAGCCCATACGCTATGAATATTTGCCACAATCATATGTGTAGAGTCAAGATCATTTATTATATATGAATAGAGCAAATAAAGCCCCATTAGAACAATAAAAAATGCAAATACCATGCTAGTAGTTATTCCTCTAACTGTTGCATTAAAGTTAACAACTGTTCTTAGAGAGAGTGCAGTAGCAGTTAGGATGACTATAAAACCACCTCCCAAACCAATAAATGCAATTATATTTAAGAGTGTATTACTTGTGTAAAGCCCAAAGAGCATACTTATTACACCCACTAGCAATAGTATATAAGAGCTTTTGGTCACCAACTCTACTTTTGGCATTTTAGCACCTGCTAAAACAGGAAGCATCTGTGTCATAGAACCAAGCATAATAAAACTCAAAAAGCCTATGGTAATTGCGTGAGTTATAACTATCGACTCAATTGAAAATCTATTCATCAAAGTAGTCGCATCACTAAAGAGAATTAAAAAACCGGCTAAAATACCAAATAACGGGGCAGTTAAGAAAAATCTAACTGGCGCAGATATCGGTGGTGCCTGGTCTGTTGATAAACCAGCTAGTTCCATCTTTTTCCTTTACTCAACAATTAAAGACTCCATCATATCGACTATGCGGTCTGATTCTGCGGATAAGTGCTGTTGTGCCATAGGATAAAGCATCTGCTCTTCTTTCATGTTGTGTTGCTGCATCAAAATCATGAGAGTCTCTGAAAGTCCAAAAAACTTATCTGCATTATCTGCATCAATAGCTTCTAACATTTGAGACATAAGAGTTCTCATTTGGGTATGCTCTTGTCTCATCATTGCAGTTGGCCCCTGAGTCATACCTGTTTTGTTTTCAAACTCCACAAACATCACACGCTCTTCCATCTGAAAATGTTTTTCAGTCTCATTTTTAAACTCTTCACACAACTCTTTCGCACTGGAGAGTGACTCCCCTGCTTTTTCTTCCATTTTTGCAAATATCTCATCACATCTACTATGGTCTGCTGATAAAAATTCTTTAATTGTACTCATCATATTAACCTTGTATATTAATCGCGTTATTATATACAAATAAGCTAAATCTTAAATTGTTATATGTCAATTACGTTATAATCTTCAGATGATAAAAGAGCTTCAATCAAATAAATTCAGCTTAGTTCTCTCTGGTGGTGGTGCCTTAGGTATTGCCGAACTTGGTGTAATCAGCGACTTGGAAAAAGAGAAACTGATTCCCTCTGAGATCATTGGAACAAGTATGGGTTCAATAATAGGTGCATGTGTTTCTATTGGAATGAAAGAGAGGGATATTTATGCACTTTTTGTAGAATTTTCAAATGTTTACAACTGGATCAAGTTCTCTTTTTTTGGCAACTCAATTATTAAAAGCGCAAAGGTAGAAAATATTCTAAATAATATTTTCTTTGATATGAAGATGAAAGATACAGGAATTCCACTTAAAATTATTGCTACTAATATACTCGATGGGAGTATCAAAGTCTTCAGTTCTGATGATGATATACAGATTAAAGATGCAGTTTTGGCAAGTATGGCAATACCGGGGATTTTTGAAGAAAAAAAGATAAACGAAATTATCTACTGTGATGGTTTTCTTTGTGAAAATCTCGGAATAAACCAAGCGAAATATGAAAATATTTTAGATGTTGATGTTCTTGGCAAAAACTCTTTTGAAAAACAGATGCCAGATAACTTTTTCAAAACGGCTAACGTTTTAGAGATGTTTGAAAAGTCAATGAGGATTCTTATATACAACCAGACAAAGAATATCCTTAATCACTCTAAAAAAAATATCTATCTCATAGAGCCAAATACGCAAAAGTATAAAACTTTTCATTTTCACAAGTATAAAGAGCTTAGAGAAGTTGGTTTAGGTCTATTAAATTAAGTCATCATGGCTCTTAATTTATATTTTAGTGATATAATTGACCCTAATAAATTTAAATTATATGGAACTATTTATGGCTGATTCACTTAAAGGTAAGTTTTTTGTTGCTTCTAGAGAGATGTACGGGGATAACTCTGTAAAATATTCAGATCTTGATTTAGCACTTATAAATCAGAACTATGACACTTCAGGAAACGGGTTTGACTGGGGAAACAGCTCAGAGGGCTCAAAACATCTAGCGGCTGCCATATTAAGACAGATAAGTTCACCAACTGTTGCCCGCATATACACAAACAAATATACAGAACAAGTTATCAAAAACATGCATCAAGACAACTGGAGACTCGAAGCTATCGAAGTTGCAAAATGGGTAAACAACAACACTGACTACAGTGTAGCTATTGATGAGATAAACGAAGAGGATGTTCAGGCTAAAAAAGAAGAGGCTAAAAGATTAGAACGTGAGAAAGAGGTTGAAGCGCAGGCCAAAGAAGATAGAAGAATTCAACGTGAAAAAGAGTTCCAGAAGAAAATAAAAGATAAACTCAAAGAGAGAGAAGCAGCAGCTAAAAAAGAGCAGGAAGAGCATGAGAAAAAAGAGCAGGAAGAAGAACGAAAAAGACTCCAAGTGATAGAGTCACTTGAGGCTGGTGCCCAACTTGCTGCAGAAGCTCAAGAGTATAAAACAAAAGCCATTAAGTATCAAAAAGAGCTTAAAAAATATAAATTAAAACTCAACAAATACCAAAAAGAAGTTGATACTTATAAACTCGAGATGGAACACAATAAAGAACTTCTTGATGAGAAAAAAGAAGAGATTCAAAGATATAAAGAGTTTATGGAACTTTTAGATATCCCGACTTTATATGAAAAATTTAATAATCTGAGTAAGAGTTAAATACTTTAAACCGCTTTTTACTATTTTAAACTATAATATCCTTTTAAAATAACATTGGATTTACTCACATGAAAAATAAGAAATTTATAACACTTGGGTTTGCTTCTGTAGCAGTTGCAACCGCTTTACTCTTCTCCTCAAATCTTTTGGCACAGAGTTCAGTGAAAGATGTTGAAGCTTCAAGACTTCAGTCATTGGCAAAGTTTACCAAAGTTATCAGCATTGTTGAACAGTACAATGTTGATGAAGTAACAATTGAAGAGCTAATGGATAAAGCCCTTGATGGGATGCTTAAAAACCTTGACGCACACTCTAACTATCTTACTCAAAAAGATTATAAAAAACTGAAAGTACAAACAAGCGGTGAGTTCGGCGGTCTTGGAATCACGGTTGGTATTAAAGACGGTGCTCTTACTGTAATCGCGCCCATAGATGGAACACCTGCTGATAAAGCTGGTCTAAAAGCTGGGGATATCATTTTAAAGATTGATGAGCAATCAACTATAAGCATGACTATTGATGAAGCAGTATCTCTTATGCGTGGGAAAGTCGGTGCACCAATAGACTTAGCTGTTGTACGTAAGGGTGAGAGTAAACCTCTGAATTTTCATATTGTTCGTGGAAATATCACTATCGAGTCAGTTCATGCAAAAAGAATTGGTGAGGATATGCTTTACGTGAGAGTTGCCAGTTTTGATCAAAAAGTTGCAGAAGATGTTGCCAAAGAGATCAAAAAAATGCAAGCGAGCACAAAAGGAATCGTTCTTGATTTAAGAAACAATCCTGGTGGACTGCTTGATCAAGCAGTTGAGCTAGCAGACCTTTTCATCGATGAAGGGGCTATCGTTTCTCAAAAAGGGCGTAAAAAGAGTGATGAAAAAATATACTCTGCTTCAAAAAGTAAAACAATAACAGAAGTTCCTATAGTAGTTCTAATCAATGGAGGGAGTGCAAGTGCTTCTGAAATTGTCAGTGGTGCGCTTCAAGACCACAAACGTGCTGTAATCCTTGGTGAAAATACATTTGGGAAAGGTAGTGTTCAAGTCGTACTTCCTATTACAGAAAAAGAGGCTATTAAACTTACAATTGCGAGATATTATCTTCCAAGTGGCAGAACTATTCAAGCTGTTGGTGTTAAACCAGACATTCTGGTTCTTCCGGGTGAAGTTACAACTCACGAGAATGGGTTTGCTATAAAAGAGGCTGATCTCAAAAAACATTTAGAAGAAGAACTTGTAAAAGTCAATGGCACAAAAGAGACAGAAAAAGAAGATAAAAAAGAGAAAAAAGATATAATTACATCAGAGATGATGAACAAAGATATTCAACTAAAAGAAGCTGTCGACATCATAAAAGCTTTAGTAATAATACAAGGATAGGGACGTGATGGAAAAAAAAGAACTACTATACGAGGGAAAAGCAAAAAGACTTTTTTTAACTGAGGATGAAAATCTAGTAATCTCAGAATTTAAAGATGACTTAACCGCGTTTAATGGTGAAAAAAAATCAAGTGAAGCCGGTAAAGGTGCACTTAACAACAAAATCTCAACTGAACTTTTTAAACTTCTAGAAGCTAAGGGTATCCCAACACACTTTGTAGAGATGATGGATGATAACCATATGCTTCACAAAAAAGTGGATGTTATTCTTATAGAAGTGATTGTTAGAAACATCGCAACTGGTTCTCTTACTCGTAATCTTGGTATAGAAGATGGAAAAGTTCTTCCTTTTACTTTAGTAGAGTTTGATTATAAAAATGATGATTTAGGTGACCCTAAACTTAATGACCAGCATGCACTTATTTTAGAGCTAGTTGATCATCAAGATGAGCTTGATAAGCTTCGTCGTATGGCTAGAGAGATAAATGACATATTAAGACCTTACTTCTCAGAAAAAGGGCTTAACCTTGTTGACTTTAAGCTAGAGTTTGGAAAAGACTCAAATGGGAACATTATCTTAGTTGATGAAATCTCACCTGACAACTGTCGCTTTTGGGACATAGAGAGTGGTGAGAAGATGGATAAGGACAGATTTCGCCAAGGTCTTGGTGGATTAACAGTAGCTTACGAGCAAGTATTAAATAGAATTTTAGGAAAATAGTAATGACAAAAGCAATAGTAAATATATCTCTTAAAGCAGGTGTTTTAGATTCTCAAGGTAAAGCGGTTCACCATGCGCTTGATTCACTTCACTTTAAAGGTGTGGATGATGTTCGTGTTGGTAAACAGATTATCTTAAAGTTAGATACTGATGACAAAACAGTAGCGATGAATGATGTGACTAAAATGTGTGAAGAACTTTTAGCTAATACTGTAATAGAAGACTACGAGATAGAGCTAGTATAATGAAAGTAACAATACTGCAATTTCCTGGGACAAACTGTGAGTATGACACTCAACATGCCTTTGAAGGATTGGGTGCTACTACTGAAATAGTATGGCATAAATCTGAGTCTATCCCTAGCGATACAAACCTTTTAGTTGTAGCTGGTGGCTTCTCATACGGAGACTATCTTAGAAGTGGTGCTATCGCTAAGTTCTCTCCTGTGATGAAAGCAGTTGCGGAGTATGCAAACAATGGCGGAAAAGTTTTAGGAATCTGTAACGGTTTTCAAGTTTTAACAGAAGCTGGATTACTCCCAGGTGCTCTAAAACGTAATGATGGTCTTCACTTTATCTCTAAATACCACACTTTAAAAGTTGAAAATAACGATAACATCTTCTTAGAAAAACTGAGCAAAGGTGATGTTGTAAATATCCCTATCGCTCACCATGATGGAAACTACTTTATAGATCCTGATGGGCTCAAAGATTTATATGCAAACAATCAAGTTCTTTTAACTTACTCAGATGAAAACGGTGATGTTAAAAACCCTAATGGCAGTGTAGACTCTATTGCAGGTATTTGTAATAAAGAGAAAAACATATTTGGTCTTATGCCTCATCCTGAACGTGCGATGGAAAGTATCCTTGGTTCAGATGATGGTGTTAAAATGCTTCAAGGTTTTCTAAGCGCATAATGAAACTACTTTTATTATCTCTCTTTTTTATATCATCACTACTCGCAAATAAAGTAATCTACCTCAGTTATGATGAGGTGCCTGATAGAGTAGTAAAAGGGGAGATTTTTCCAATTACGATTAAAGCGCTCTCTACAGTGAGAAACTTTCAAAATATAGAATACTCATTTACAAATCATAATGGTTTAAAAGTTTTAAATACAATTCCCTATAGAGAAGAGAAAGGAAAATACTACTATGAGACTTTTTACTTCTCTACTACAGGTTCTCAGGCAAAACTCCCAGATATTGAAGCCACTCTAATTACTCCAGACAACTACAGTTCACCTAATGAGAGCTCAACTGAAGTCATCGATGTTCTTGAGTATAATAATGGTGCTGTTGATCATGACACTACAACACTGATCGGCACAAAGTTAAATGTGGTAACGCTTAACCCAAAAAAGAATTTCTCAAACATTATAGCTAACAGTTTTGAGCTTGTAGAGTATAAAACTACCAACTATGACAATAAACACAATATTGTTGTATTAGTTGCTGCAGCACAAAACTGTAATATCGAAAAGATGAACTTCAAGGGTGTATACAAGCAAGGAATAGAGTCTGTCACTTCATCACACTTTGACTCAAGAATAACTTACTATGTTGTCATAAATGAGAAAATAGAGAACTTCACATTTTCCTATTTCGATTTAACTAAAAATAGGTTTATTCGTATAAATATACCTATTATAGTTGATAATGACAGTGTAACTACTCAGAGTGATATAAAACCAAAAGATCAATCTCGTGAACTGCTTAAGATGAAAATAGCAGCTGCTGTAGCTCTTGTTGGTTTTGTTTTTATTCTTTGGAGAAAAAAATATATTTACCTGGTTTTAATTCTAATCCCTCTTATCTATATAATATATCTCTCGATTCCCCAAAAAGAGATCTGTATAAAATCAGGCTCTCAGATACATCTGCTTCCAGTAGATAATGGTACAATTTTTGAAACTACAACTGAAGTTCTACATTTACAAAAAGAGGGAAGTACTCAAACATTTGTAAAAGTAAAATTACAAAATGAAAAAATAGGATGGGTAAGAAATGAAGATATTTGCTCACTTTAATTGGCTTATTGCCACTATTATTATCTTTACTGCTTTAACTCTATCTATCATTCTACACCCTTTTCTGCCTAGACCTTATGCTCGTAAAACATCCGCTTGGTTCATAAGAATAACTACCTTTTTCTCTACTACTATTAAAGGTGAAGAGGATCCTGCAGCTCAGATGTTTCTTGTAAATCATCAAAGTGACATGGATATTGGTGTCATGGAGACAAGTACTAAAAAAGATTTAGCCTGGGTTGCTAAAAAAGCTCTTTTTGATGTTCCTTTTTTTGGACTTGCTATGAGTCTTCCTGAAGATATAGAAATTGAACGTGAGAGTAAAACATCACTTATAAAACTTCTACGTGCAACAAAAGACAGACTCAATAAGGGAAGAACTATTACAATGTTTCCAGAGGGTACACGCTCTAAACATGGGAAAATGTTACCTTTTAAGTCTGGTGCAAAATTTGTTGCTGATAAGTATCAGCTGCGGGTTCAACCTGTAGTACTGATTGATACAACAAGCTGTTATGATATAAAAAAGTATCACTACTCTCCTAGAAACATCACAGTGATCTATATGGACTCTTTTATCGCTGACAAGAGCGATGACAACTGGTTAAAAGATTTAAGAGTAAAAATGCAAAAGGTATATGACCATGAGCTGGCAAACAATACTAGCGATAGGTAGCGGCGGTTTTCTTGGAGCAGTTTTAAGAGCTTACCTAAATGGTCTAATCTCTCATAAATTACCTCATGATCTTCCATACGGAACACTGGGTGTTAATCTAATCGGCAGTTTTTTAATGGGTATATTAATAGCTTACTTTATGTATACCAGCCTCTTTTCAATGCACACAAAATCATTTCTTTCTACTGGTGTTTTAGGAGCACTTACAACATATTCAACTTTTGCTGTAGAGAGTTTTTTGCTTTTAGAGAGTGGACATGTATTACTTGCTCTTGCAAATGTATCACTAAACGCAGTAGGTACTATTTTTATGGCTGGAGGCGGTTTTTATATCGCTAAATATATCTTGGATATTAAGTAAACAAACGCTTACTAAATCTTAATTGTCTCGTTCGCACACCATGATGCCAGTTCCATATCGTGTGTTATGAGGAGTATCCCCATATCATCTAAATGACCCATCAACATTTTCATTATCTCTAACTGAACTACATTATCAAGCGCAGAGGTAGGCTCATCTAAAAGCAGTAGATCCGGCTTCATAAGCATTGCTCTAAGAATCGAAGCACGTTGGAGTTGTCCACCGGAGAGTTCATGTGGAAGTTTTTGTAAAAGTTCATACTCAAGATTAACACTCTTTAAATAAAACTCCAGTTCATCTAAAGGGGCAACGTCTTCTATCTGGTTTAAGAGTGAGTAACTTGGATGGAATGAGCTGTATGGGTCTTGAAAAACTTCAGAGAGTCTAGAACACTTCACTACTCCGCTAAACGGCTTTAAATTATTTAAAATCAACTCAAAGAGTGTGCTTTTACCAGCTCCACTCTCACCAACTATAGCTTTAACTTCACCCTTTTTCAGACTAAGTGAAAAATCTTCAAAGAGAGGCTCCTCTTTTTTATACCCAAATGAGATGTTTTTTATCTCTAAAATTTCACTCAAATATCAACTCTTAATGAGCTTGCTTATTAAAAGCAAAGTAGGCTTTTGCAAGCTCTTTATAGAGAAGTTCCGGTTTTATGTCTCCATTATCTTCCCAAACTCTTTTCATGACTACATTATCCTCTTCACCATCCCATACTTTAATGTATGTGCCATCTTTGTAGCCATTATCTTGGCGAAACTGGTTCAGGATATTTTTTCCAACATAAAGACGGTATAGAGTCTCTAAATCTAAACCACTCATCACAGCTAAGTCAAAAAACTCACTAAATAACTCTTCGAGTTTCAGTTCACCCACTTCCAAGGCTAAACGAATAATATTTTCAACTTTTTCAATCACTTTATTCTGAAATCCAAAACTGTTATTTCTTTTATCGATTGTAGAGAAACTTGGAAGCTCAGAGATATTAAGCGCTAAGTCTTCAATGCCGCCTCTAAGGTTTTTAGAGTAGTTCTCAATCGCTAAACTCATGATAAAATGCCAAACATCAACAACCTCTATCTGAAGATTATCCCAATCCGGCTCTTGATTTATACTCTTCCAGTGTTTCCATGAAAATGAATCAACCATCTCAGCACACTCCATATATATACAGCGTCTCCAGTTAATTGTTTTACCATTCTTAGTAACACCTTTTGTCCAATCTTCTCCGTTTGTAGACTCATTGAGTTGAGCTTGAAGTTGTAGCATAAGTAGTATCTTATCCATTATTTTCCTTTAATTTATTCCATAAATTTAAGGGAACCTTTCCCATATATTTATTACGACAAAGGAAGTAATTCCTTTGCCTACGCTAACGCTAGGTTTTACTCAGCGTAAAGCTCAAACACCTAGGTGTTTTTTGTTAAAATTTTAATTCGTTTATTGTATCTAAATATGGTAAAATCCGACCATGAAAAGAATTAACTGCAGAAGATGTGAATACTATTTTGTTACCTGGGAAAAAAACAAACCTCATGGTTGCAGAGCCTATGGCTTTAAAGCTCAACAAATCCCCTCACTTGTAGTTTTTCAAAGCAGTGGAACTGACTGCAATCTATTTAAGCAGAAACATCCTGCCAAATAAGCTTTTTACCAAATCCAAGTCTGTTATCTGTCATCTTAAAATAATTAACTTCTATCTGCCACAACTTAGGTGAAAGAGCCATAGCATAAGGGAAAGCTTTAAAGTAAAGTTTTTTGAGTTCTTTATCTTTTAAAGGTATAAACTCACCTCTAAATTGAACTCCCTGAATCTTACCGACAGTTTTAGTCTCAAGCAAAATATTTCCAGCTATCTTTGAGTTTTTACTTATATGTTCTATATGTGTTGTATCATCTGAACTCGCTACAACAAAAGAGTTTTTATCTTTGGAGTAGGCATAGAAGAGACTGCAAACACTCAACTCCTCATCAGAAGATGTAGCCAAACTCATCACATGGTGTTCATCTAAAAAAAGAGCTATTCTTTCTAAGTCTGAATTCATTATCTCTGTCTAAAAATATAATTTTCCATAGCCTCATCGTCACTTATATCGTGCTTTTCAAGCATCATCTGCCCTAAACCATCATTTGCTAATGATGCATATATATCAGCTGGGTTTGTCAAGTTATAATAACTTTTTAAAAAATCTATGAGTATGTCAAGTTTCTCTTTTTTACTACTATGGATTTTAAACTCTTTATAATCATCCCAATTAATACGAATCATTCTACTCTCCCAAATCTTTGCTCTAAAGCACTTTCTAACTGTTTTAGTATTTGTAACATTTTAGCACGTGAGAGAGCAAAATTCAAGCGCATAAAACCACTCCCCTCTCTACCAAAACTGATTCCTGCATTTAGTCCAAGTTTTGCCTCTTGGACGAAAAAAGTTCTTAAATCTTTATCTCTTAACCCCATCCCTCTACAATCTAACCAAGCTAAATATGTAGCTTCTATAGGAGTCACTTTAATAACTCTTGGGTATTTTTCACAAACTTCCTCAAGCATCTTGTAATTACCCTGAAGATGCTCTTTTAAATCCTCCAACCAAGGTTTTCCATTTTTATATGCACTCTCAAAAGCTACGTGAGAGAGAACACTGCCCTCTGCAAAATGAACACGACTGTAAACTTCTTTGAATTTTTCACGTAACTCTCTGTTTTGAATAGCAACACTACTCATAGCAAAGCCAGCCATGTTAAATGTTTTTCCAACACCGATAGCTGTAAGAGTTATATCTCTTGCTCTATCACTTAAAGATGCAAAAGGTATATGAATATTTGGTTTATATACTAAATCGGAATGAATCTCATCAGCAAACACTACTATATTGTTTTGCAGACACACTTCTAATATCTGCTCTAACTCTTCTCGTCTCCAGACACGTCCAACAGGATTATGGGGTGAACATAGAAGTAGAAGTTTTGTCTTTTCATCTATCTTTGATTTCAGATCCTCTATATCAAAAATATAAGTTCCATCCTCTATCTGCTTGAGAGGATTCTTCAAAACCTTTCTTTTTGAGTGCGTAACACTATGAAAAAATGGTGGATAAACCGGTGTTTGAACAATTACACTATCACCAATCTTACTAAAAGCCTCAATAGCCACACTCATGCTTGCAACGACCGAATGAGAGTAGAACATATCTTCAACTTTGTAAGTTATGCCGTGCTCTTTTTTAATCCACTCAATCTGAGCTTCAAAAGCTGATTCGGGCACCTCTTCATATCCGACTATAGGATGTTTCAATCTCTCGCTCACTGCGTTTAGAACAAAATCGGGAGTATCAATATCCATGTCAGCTACCCAAACAGGCTCTACATCCTCAGTACCAAAGAGCTCACGCCTAAGAGTGAACTTCTCTGCATTTGTATCTTTTCGACAAGCTGAAGTTGAGAAGTCATAACTCATCTTTTCTTCCAGACACTCAGTTGGGAAATAGTATGCTGATACTTTCTAGCTGTCTCTTTTATAACAAACTCTAGATCTTGAGTATGTATAAGTTCGAACTTGTCATCTAAAATAGTTTTTAAGCTATCAATAGTTTTAACATCTCCTCCATTTTCATCCTCATAGCCACCAAGCCAGAACTCTCTCTTTGTTGAACTCTCTTGCCAAGTGTATGGTGATGTAATAACTAAGATGCCATCCCTGTTTAACCTCTCATAAATTGTATCTAAAAAGAGTTTTGGGTTATAAAGCCTATCTATTAGATTGGTGGCCATGACTAAATCATACGAGTTGAAGTTTGGCTTCAGATTACAAGCATCACCCTGCCAAAATGAAACCTTATCTTTTAATCTCTCATATCCTAACTCTTGTATAGTAACTTTTTTATCTGTTGTTAACTCACCCTCTTCTTTTGAGCTAAAGGCAACATATCCATCTGACTTTAACTTGGCTCCAACTTGAACAAAACGTACAGAAAAATCAACTCCCTCCACCTCATCAAACTCACGTGCAAGTTCATATGTGGCACGTCCTGTTGCACACCCTAAATCAAGTGCTTTTTTCTTATTTTTTGCAAACCTGGAAGCCACTTTAGCTGTTGCTATCGCAAAGTTTTCAACTCCGAAATGAGTATCTCCGTATTGAAATTCACAATACTGTGAAACTAGCTCATCACTCTCATAAATATCACTCACCTTCTCTTCCTTTTGATTTGATTCCACATATCTAAAACCTGCATTTTGGTAGAAATGTTTTCTGAATGCATAGCGTGAGTGTTTCATTATAAGATTCCCACTGCTCGCCCATGATGAGCCAAGAATCAGAGCGTGTTTCTCATCAAATGTTGGCGTTGAGAAGTCATCATAAGCCTCATGAACTCCAAAGCCTTCAAAACCCCTTATTGGTGTTCTACTCCACTGCCACACATTACCTACCACATCATATATTCCATTGAAACTAAACTCGTCAACTGGACAAGAACTGGCATAGTGATAAAAATTCAGATTTGCCCTACTCTCATGAAAGGCAGGTATATCTTGCAGTGCTGCTTCATTATATATAACCCTGTATTCTGCTTCACTTGGCAGCTGATACTTAACTCCATCTTTTTCACTCTTAAACCTGCAAAACGCCTCTGCTTCAAGTGCATTGACATCAACCGGCCAGCTAAGTGGCATATCTATCTCTGCACTTAAGGTTCTATACTTGAATTTTCCATCTTTAAAAATCCAAAAAGTTGGATGAGTAGCCTTTGTCAGTTCTAAAAACTTTCTACCCTCTTCATCCCAATACTCGCTATTTTCATATCCACCAGCTTCAACAAACTCCATAAACTCATCATTACTTACCAGATACTTTGAGGTCTCAAATGCAGCTACATTTTCCTTATATACACCATACTCATTATCCCAGCCATATAACTTATGAGAACTATCTTTACCCAGTCTGATTTTGGCAGCATCTATTTTTAACATAGAATTTTTAGGAGCTCTAGAGCTATTTTGACATACTGGAAACTCATTCACACTTTTGATTAAATCTATAGGCATTTGACGATGCAGGACCAGTGATGTCTCTATATGTATTCTCTCATGCTCACTCCCCATTAAAATAATCCACATTGGTGAATCATCTCTGATTGGTAGAGTTATAGGCAGGGTCATAATCAGTTCATCAACTAGCTCTTTAACTTTTTTTCTGTACTTACGAACTTCATCAACTTCTGGCCAAGAGTAGTTTGAACTATCTACATCATCCCAACTCATCTCATCAACACCCACTGCAAAGATTGACTCAAAGTCCGGATTTATACGCTCATTTATTATCTTCATATTTATGAGTTTATTTATAAAAAAAGTTGCAGTGTGTCCGAAGTAAAAAATCATAGGATGACGAGTTATTTCAGACTTCTTATAAAAGACATCATCATTTTTAAGAAGTTCAAATACTTTTTCATAAAGCTCATAAGTATTATGAAAGTACTCTCTTATCTCTTGGCGT
>JBDLHW010000050.1:0-10973 GCA_039715155.1 Campylobacterota bacterium
TCATAAACTTCACTTTTATACAGATCACCTATAGGGTTTACCGCACTTGAGAGATCACCATAGAGTGTTCCGTAACCAAGCATAAGTTCACTCTTATTACTTGTACCTAATACTAAAGCATTCTCCCTTGCAGATATGTCAAAAAGGGTTGACATCCTCATACGCGACGAGAAATTACCTTTCCTCAGGTTATCCAAATTAGGGTTTAACTCCTCATACGCTCTAAGCATAGGTTCTATAGATGCTGTCTCAGATTTCAAATTAAAATCACGACACAACTCATTCGCATCATCGAGTGAACTCTGTGAAGAGTATTGTGAAGGCATCTTCACACATAACAGATCATCATTAAAAGCTTTTTGTGCAAGAACTGCAACAACGGCAGAATCTAATCCACCACTCAGACCAACAACAACTTTTTTGATGCCGGTTTTTTTAACCTCATCATTTAAAAAGTGCTGTAGATACTCTGTTATTTGCGAATATTTACTCATAAATTCATAGAACCTTTAAAAATTATTAACAAATATGATTATATCTAAGTTTTGTAACAAATTATCATTTAAGTTTTTGAGGAATTTACTATTAACGTATTTGTAACACTTTAAAACTATACTTTCAGCATATATATAATTTAAAGGAAAATCAATGAAATTAAATAGATTAGTAAAAATAGCTCTTATAGGTCTTATTATTACAAGTTCCCTTATAGTTGCAAATGCAGATAAAATGATGAAAATGTTCCAGAGTGTAAATCCAAATGAAGCAACTCTGGTTCAAACTAATAAGAGTAAAAAGTTCTGTCCTATCTGCGGAATGACACTTCCGATGTTTTACAAAACAAACCATAGTGCAATTCATGAAGAAGCAGCGAAGCAGTACTGTTCAATCCACTGTGTAGTTGAAGACAAAGAGATAAACAAATCTAATTTAAAAAGTATTAAAGTTGTTGATGTTAGCTCTCTTAAGTTCATTCCAGCTAACTCAGCTATATATGTTGTTGGTTCAAAAAAGAAAGGAACTATGAGTACGGTTAGTAAGTATGCATTTGCTAACAAAAGTGATGCTGAGAAGTTTGCCAAAGCAAATGGCGGAAAACTTATGAGCTATAGCGAAGCATATACAGAAGCTAAAAAAGATTTTCCAAAAGACTCTATGATGATTAGCAAGAAACAAGCTAAAGCTGCCGGTATGGGTGAAAAAATGTATAACAAAATGTGTAAAAAAACAGATAAAAAATTCAGCTCAACTGCAGAGGCAAAAGCTTATATAAATGAGAACAGACTTTGTGGTGATATTAAGGGTAAAAAACTTCAAGCGATTGGAATTTACTTAGGTAAACGCTAAATTATAGTTTCACTCCTACTTTGCGCTATAATTTCATAAAAGATTAGTAGCGCAAAGGATTACATTGATTAAAAAAATTGAAACAGCAAAGACTCTCCTAGAAGCCCTTCCCTACATTAAAAAATACGCAAACGAAACTTTTGTTATCAAATACGGTGGTTCAGCTCAAATAAACCCTGAGCTAAAAGATAAATTTGCACAAGACATAATTTTACTTTATCTTGTTGGAATAAAACCGGTAATCATTCATGGTGGCGGTAATAAGATAAATGCTATGCTGGATAAACTCGAGATTGAAAGTGAGTTTATTGATGGCATGAGAGTCACTGATGAACAGGTGATGGAAGTTGTTGAGATGGTTCTTGGCGGTAATATAAATAACGAAATAACAACTCTTCTCAATGTTCACGGTGCAAGAGCACTTGGTATTACCGGAAAAGATGCAAACTGTATAACGGCTAAACCAAAAGCAGACGGAAAGTATGGTTTAGTTGGTGAAATAACAAATGTTAACGCAAAAGTAATCAACAAACTAATCGAAGATAAATTCATCCCTGTTATTGCTCCAATAGCTTCAGGAAATGAAGTAAATCACCCGGGATTTAACGTAAATGCAGATCTGTGTGCTTCTAAAGTAGCCGCTGCAATCAAAGCTAAGAAAATCATCTTTATGACTGATATTATTGGTGTTTTAGATAAAGATAAAAATCTTCTAGATACTCTTACTGAGGATGATATAAAAGCCTATAAAGCCGATGAGACAATTCATGGTGGTATGATTCCAAAAGTTGATGCCTGTCTTGAAGCGATTCATGGTGGAGTTGAAAAAGCACACATCATTGACGGAAGAGTTGAACACTCTATCTTGTTGGAAATTTTAACAAGTGAAGGTGTTGGAACTGTTATAAAAGAGTCTTAAAAGGACAATAATGCAATATCCAAGTTTTACAGAGTCACACAAGTCACTCATGGCAAAATTCTTAACTAAAGAGATGTTTGAAGAGTTAAAAGATTTAAAAACATCCAATGGATTTACAATTCATGACGCTATAAACTCTGGAGTAGAGAATCCTGACAGTGGAATTGGCGCTTATGCCGGAGACAGAGAATCTTACACTCTTTTTGCCCCATTTTTTGATAAAATCATTGAGGAGTACCACGGCTTCTCTCAAAGCGATATGCACAAAAGTAATCTAAATACAGATGACCTCAGCGCACCAAATCCCGACCCCGAAAACAAGTTTATAATCTCCACTAGAATTAGAGTTGGCAGAAATTTAGAGAACTTTCCTTTAGGCCCTGCAATTTCAAATAAACAGAGAGATGAAGTAGAAAATACTGTCTCTACTGCCCTCAACTCTTTACAGGGTGACTTATCAGGAAAATACTATCCAATTGCAGGGATGAGTGAAGAGGATAGTGCCTCACTTATAGCTGATCACTTTTTATTTAAAGCTGGTGATAGATTTTTAGAGAGTGCTGGACTTAACAGAAACTGGCCACATGGTCGCGGGATTTATCATAATAATGACAAAACATTTTTAGTGTGGATAAATGAAGAGGATGAACTTAGAATTATCTCTATGCAGCGTGGCGGAGATATCAAGCAGGTTTTTTCAAGGCTTACAACAGCTATATATGAGCTGGAAAAGAAGATGAAATTTGCCTTTAGTGAACATCTGGGCTATATAACATCCTGTCCTACCAATCTGGGAACGGCAATGAGAGCAAGTGTTCATATCAAAGTTCCAAAGTTAGCGACAGATATGGATAGGTTTAAAGAGATAACTGACAGACATCATCTTCAAATCAGAGGTATTCACGGTGAGCACTCCGAGAGTGAAGGTGGAGTCTATGACATATCAAACAGAAGACGACTTGGCGTTACAGAAGTGGAGTGTGTACAAGATATGTATGACGGAGTTGTAGAGCTCATTGCAGCTGAAAAAGAGTTGGCACTCTTGGATGAAGTTCACGATAGAAGATAACTCCTCTAACAGACATCTTTTTTTGCCATAAAGTTTAACTCTTTACAGGAGAAACCAGCCTCTTTTCTTGCATCGGTGTTTAAATTTTTAGGTCGTAAAAATCCTTGCGGATAGTACTTGTCTATTATCTCAAAATATACCTCACGTGAGATGCCATCCTTCTCACAAGAGTAGTTAAACCAGAGATCACCCTTTTTTACATGGTCTATCTCCTCTTCTAAAATAATGCCCAGTGTTTTAATAATTTTATCAAGCATCTCACTTTTTGGAAGCTTGCGAAGTTTTGTAAGTATCATAGGTGTCGCATCAAGTCCATTGGCCTCTAGATATCTTGGAACAACTGCCATTCTCTCAGTAAGAGTCTGTGTTCTCTGACTTGCTTCAAATAGAGCATTATGAACTTCTATATCTCCATAGTTCGCTCCAAGCTCACGTAACAACTCCTCTAACATTAAAAAGTGTCTAATCTCATCATCTGCAACTTCTAACCAGTCACTATAGTACTCTTTTGGCAGTCCCACAAATCTATAAGCCGCATCAAGAGCTAAATCAATTGCAGAGTACTCTATATGAGCTATGGCATGAAGAAGATTTATCTGTCCATCTGAAGTTGTAAGATTACTGCGTTTAGGAACAACTTGTGGCGGGACTATTTTACATATAGAGCTATATGACGGTTCATTGAACTCTTTTGGCTCGTAAGCTGCTTCAAACTCTACTTTGTCAGACAAATAGGCTTTATAAAACCTGCTAAACAATTCCAATTTATCTTTTGGATTTTTAGCCTCTAATATTAACTCTAATTCTTTATAAAAATGCATAAGCTAATAATGCTATAATCACACTAAAAAAGAGATTATATGACTATAAAAGTTCAACCTATGGGTGTTTATCAGACAAACTGTTATATCGCCACTGTTGATGGAAAAGATTTTATTATAGACCCCGGTGTAAATGCGACTGAGTGGGTCTTAGAAAATGTAACAAATCCTGTTGCAATTTTAAATACTCACGGTCACTTTGATCATGTCTGGTCAAATGCAGAGCTTCAAGAAAAACTTGGAGTGAAACTCTATACACCAAAAGGTGATGTACCTCTCCTTACAACAAGTGCATGGATGCCGGACCTGCCACCTTCAACGCCCGATGTTATGGTTAACCCTAATGAAGAGTTGGATTTTGATGGTGTAAAAGTAAAGTTTCATCACTTTCCTGGTCACTGCCCTGGTTGTTCTATGATTGAGATAGGAGATGCTATGTTTAGCGGTGATTTTATCTTTGAAAAAAGTATCGGAAGAACTGATTTTCCATACTCAAGTGCTGAGGATATGAAAAAATCTCTAGAGAGATTTAAGCTCTTAAACTTTGACAAAACACTCTACCCTGGTCACGGTGGAACAACAACAATCAAACAAGAGCAACAATACGCCGACTACTGGATAAACTCACTATGAGCCACTTTGACAAAAGAGCTGAGAATTGGGACAATGGAGACATAAGAGTAAATGGGGCTAAGACCATTGCTAATGCTATAAACGCAAAGGTAGCTCTTAAAAACAATATGCATATCATGGATTTTGGAGTTGGCACCGGGCTTTTAGGATTTCTTATAGCTGGACAGGTTAAAAAAGTTTACGGGGTTGATACTTCAACGCAAATGCTTGCAAAACTTCAAGAGAAAAACACTCCAGAGCTAAGTATAGAAGCAATTAATCAAGACATAGTCAAAAATCCACTAACTCAAACTTTTGATGGTTTAGTCAGTTCAATGACTCTTCATCACGTAGAAGACTTAAAAGCTTTTTTTGATGTAGTCTATACAAACATAAATGATAATGGATTTATAGCCATTGCAGATTTAGAGACAGAAGATGGAATATTTCACTCAGACAATGCAGGTGTTTTTCATTTTGGATTTGATGAAAAGGAACTCTGCAGAGTCGTAGAGAGTTGTGGATTTAAAGATGTGCAGTTTGAAAATATAAATACGATTAACAAGCCCCATAGGGATTTTGGAGTTTTTTTACTAACAGCTACTACCTAACGAAGTTCTACTCTTCGCTACTCTCTTGCGAGCCACTCTTATCTCCATCATCAAGAAGCTTCAGTTTTAAAACATGTTTATCAGTAACAACTGTCTTAAACTCACCCTCAAATACCTTAATATCCAAGACGTGAGCCTCTACGTGTATATTTCGCTTTCTCCCATCTTTATGACGAACTCTTGCAATAAAATAAACTTCGTCATGAAACTTTACCGGTGAAAGAAACTGACACTCACTACCAACTAAAACAACATTTTTCTCATTGACAGCAAGCATTGCAGCATAATCAGCAGCACTAAAGATAAATCCACCATGAATGAGACCGATATCATCAGCCACCATTTCAGATGTGGTTGTAAGTCTAACTTCAACATAACCCTGTTCTAGCTTTATGACTTCACCGCTTAGCTCACTGTTTATTAACTCGTGAGTTTGAACAACTATTGGTTCTTCTTCATATCTATAATCATCTAATTCTAACTCTTCATCATGTAAATCAATTGTTGCCATTACTTCTTATCCTTAATTAGTCTTACGTAAACTCTTGCCGGTGCGGGATAACCCTCAACAGTCTTTGAACTATCCTCTGGGTCTAAAAAATCTTCTAAAGATTGACCCTCTATCCACTCAGTTTTTCTCTGCTCATCTGACTCAGTCACTGAAGTCTCTAAAACCTCAAACTCACTAAAACCGGCTCTTAAACACCAGTTCTTTAGGGCTCCTATCGTTGGTACAAAGTAGATATTTGGTATCTTAGAGTACGAAGACTCTGGGCACAAACACATCTCACCCTCACCCTCAATATAAAAAGTGTCCAGTATCACTTCACCCTGCTTGTCTAAACCTTTAAAAAGAGACTTCAACATCGCTACAGGGTCGCTTCTATGGTATAAAACACCCAGACAGAAGATAGTATCAAACTTCTCCTCATAAAACTCTAAATGCTCAACACCCAAAAGCTCATAAACAATCGAGCTTTTCACAAAATGGTTGATAAAATCAAACTGCGTTTTATACAGAGGTGATGGATCAAAACCTACTAAAGACTTTGGCTCATCCTCCTGCATACGAAACAGATAGTAACCATTATTACAACCTATATCGGCTACTCTCTTATCTTTTAAACTAAAATGCGGACGAAGAAGGTTATATTTTATATTACTTCTCCATTCAGTGTCTATATATGTTTCACCAATCTCAAAAGGGCCCTTTCTCCAAGGCATCATCAGTTTTGCAGTACCCAAGATTTTTTTCTCATCTAAGGAGCCGCTTATTTTTACAACATCACCAAGTTCTACACTGCACTGCACATCTTCTAACTCTTCTAGAGCCTCCCTAAGTGGAAGTATATTTTTCCAAGTCATCCATTTTTGTCGTTCTATCCGTAAATTTTCTAAGTTCATTTTATTCTTTATACATATAAATTTTAATATAATTGTATCAAAATAACCTACAGGATACTATATTGAGATTAGAGAAGAAGGCTACCGTCGTATCTACAAGTGTTGCTGCTCTACTTGTTGTCATGAAGATGACAGTTGGTGTTTTGAGTGGCTCTATCGCTGTTTTAGCATCTGCAATAGACAGCTTTTTAGACTTAACAGTATCGCTTTTTAACTACTTTGCACTCCATAACGCTGAGAAGAATCCAGATGAACAGTTTCACTACGGTAGGAGCAAGATAGAGCCTTTAGCCGCTGTGATAGAGGGAACAGTGGTCTCCCTATCGGCACTTTTTATTCTCTATGAAGCACTTGTGAAGATAGCACACCCTAGAGAGATGGTACATATGACTGAAAGTATCGCAGTCATGATAGCCTCTTTCATAATCACTGCAGCTCTTGTCGCGTTTTTAAATCATGTGGCAAAAAAAACACAAAATATGGTTATAAAAGCGGATGCTCTTCACTATAAAACTGACCTCTTCTCAAACGGTGCAGTTCTGATGGCTCTTGTTCTTATCTCTTATACTGCAGAAGAGTTAATTGACCCGATACTCGGTATCGGTATCGCAATATATATGATCTACTCTGCAATTCCTATCATTAAAGAGGGAGTTTTAATGCTTCTTGATGCTGCACTACCTGAAGAAGATATCCAAAAGATTGTAGAGATTATAGAAGGTGAGCCTGTAATTACAACTCACCACTATCTTCAAACGAGAGAGTCTGGTTCTCATATCTTTATATCAGTTCACGCTGTCTTTAATGTAAGTATATCTCTCTATGATGCCCACCTGATAGCTGATAGAGTTGAGACAAAAATTAAAGATCTCTTTGAAGATAAAAAGACTCATATTCTTATACATATGGACCCATATGATGACTCGGAAATAAATGAAGAAGAAGAGGAGTGGTAGACCCTACTTTTTCTTTTTAATCTTTTTTGCTTTAAACTCTTTAGAAGCGATATTTTCCAAAAACACAGTCGCATAAGAGCCTTTTGGAAGTGTAAAAGAGACCTCCATAATATCAAAACCTTTTTTATAGTTAAACTCTAAATCTTTTGGAAATACTATAGCCTCACGTCGAAGACCTTTTTCATACAAAAATTCATCATCATACTTAGCTTCTATCTCACCGGCAGCTCCACGTGAGCGATAAACTCCACGTCCGCAAAGAAGACCGGTAGGCACCACTTTTTTCGCTTGGAAATCTTTTTGTTGTGGCTGTTTTGGGGTAAAGAGCTTTCCATCATTAGTTATATACAGATCACCCTCTAGCAGCATAAACTTACCGCCATTTTCTTCACGTGACATCACTACTCTCTCAGCCAACCATTCATTAAAAAAGACACTCTGATAGATAGAGATTAAAAACTTTTTGAGCTTCGCATCTTCTATATGTATATCTCCGGCTATCATCTCTTTTGCTTGGTTTATTGAGTCCTCATCACGACCAAAACGCTGATAACCAAAGTAGTTTGGAAGTCCAAACTTTTCAGACTTTCTTCCAAGCTTTTCTATCTGACCAGCTTCAACTTGAGAGACACCAAACAGGTTGATTTTAAAACGGTTTCCTATCAAATCACCCATTCTTATAGAGTGAGTGTGTCTCGTAGTTTTTAGGATTTTTATCTGAGGATGTTTAAACTTTTTGAGCTCTTTTTCAAACTTCGCTTCTATGGAAATATACTGTGTTGTAGTTGCATGTTTATCTTTGAGTCCTGCATAACCAATCTTCTCTGCGTTTATATTTAAATACGAAGCAAAGGCAGCTATCATATCCCAAGTAGTCATCTCCACTTTTTTTATGTGAAGGATTGTATAGTTACCATTACCTTTAAAGTTAATCCCAATCTCATCAACGATGAAATCATCCTTGTTCTGCTCGAACTTAAAGTGTATCGGCTCTCTATCTTCTAGATATTTTCTTTCCATCATCTCTCTTTTATAATTGTAACAGTTTTAGCTCACGTGAGGCTACTGCTATATCTGCATTTATCGCTTTTTTTAACTCATCTATAGAGTCAAATTTTTCATTATTTCTAATAAAAGAGACAAAACTAATCGCTGCATTTTTCTCACAGAGAACCTTACCATCAAGTATATGGGACTCAACTGCAAAGCTTCCATCTGTTGTAACACGGTGTCCTACAAAAGATACTGATGGATGGTAGTGCTCTTCATCATCTATGCGAGTAAGCGTGGCGTAAACACCCTCTTTTGGAGTCAAAAAGCCCGATGACTCTATGTTGATAGTTGCCACTAGCTCTTTAGCCCCTATCCCTTGTCCTTGAACTTTTTCACCTCTGATAGTGTAGTTGTGACCTAAAAAGTTATTTGCACCTTTTATATCACCTATCTGAAGTTTCGCTCTGATTTTGTGTGAATGAATTGAGTCATCATTATGAGTCACTTCTTGAACAACCATAACCTCTCCATCAAAAAGCGTATTCAAGTCATTAAAAGAGTACTTTCTATCTTTTCCAAAATGAAAATCATAACCAACCACTATCTTTGATAATTGTGGAAACTCTTTCTTTAAAAAGTCAATAAACCCTTTACCATCCAAGTGACGGATAGAGTCTAAATCAATATAAAATATAGGATAGTCTGAGAAGTTTTCTCTCTCAGTTTTTGGGGTAAGGTTTGCATAGCCTGTCTCGATAACTACAATAGTCCCCTTCTCACCAAGCTGTGAAAAAAGCTGTTGATGTCCCAAATGCATTCCATCAAAACCACCAATGGCGATTGCAGTGCTATTTTTAATATCTTTCAAACAAATTTTCCTTTGTGCAACTCTAAGTACAATATGTCTGAAAGTATATCTAAAGCTTCATAAAACTAACTTCTTATTTGCTCTCTTTCATCACTTCAAAAGCATCCAATGGCTCTTCAAAGGCTATGAACAAAATGCAGGGTTTTCCTTTTTCACAATAAGCGGTATGTGGTCTCTTTGAAGGTCCATAAGCATACATTCCAGTCTCAAGCATTTCTGACTTCTGATTATCATACGTCACTTTGAGTTTTCCAGATACAAGAACCATTCTCTCTGCTGAAGTGTGCCAATGATGAGGGATAAAAAAATCACTCGGTACTTTAAAAAAAATATCCAGATTATTTTTTACAGGGTCACCATGAAGTACTGCTATTTCACACCCCTCACCTATAAACGCGGGACAAGGTCCCCATTTTAGTGATTTATCATCGTATTTAAACGCAAATGCCGGTTCATTAGCCACAAGAGCTGAAAACATAGAGAGTGTTGCAAAAGCTAAAATTGAGAGAGTCGATTTTTTAGATAACTTGAACATGTTGTTCTCCTTTTATTTCTATAATAAAAAAAATAGTAACATTAATTTTTCTTATAAAAAAGAGCTAATTTACGTAAAAATATGCAATTAATCGGATTATATGTATTATTGTCTATATAAGTAAGAGACCACAAATAAGTTCATAGCTAACAATATTTAAAAGGTTTAGACTCAAGGCAAATTTTACTTGGCGATACTAGTATCGTTAAGTGAAGTTCAACGCAGAAGATGAGCCCTTTAAATGTTGCCCTACGGGTGAAAAGATAAGCTACAAGCTACTTCGTTAAAATCCCTTGAAGCTACTAGTAGCTTGTAGCTTCTCTTTTCATTATCTATGAACTTATTTGTGGTCTCTTACTTAAAGGATTTATATGTCTGCAAAACTTCCTCTTTTCACTATTGAACAGACTGTTAATACATATAAGTACCTATTTAAACCCAATCCGAGCTTTGGCATGGATTTTTTTGCAGATAACTTTGAAGCTAAAGATATTGTTTTACTAGAGGATGACAAAGCACCTAGTCACGGTATTCCTCTGCGCTTTAACTATTATGCTCTGTTTTTACGCTTAAAAGGAGAGACGAAACGTAAAGTGAACCAATTTACCTATCTGATTAAACCACAATCTCTACAGCTGGTAAACCCCGGGTCTATATACTCATTTGAAGATACAACTGATACCTCTAAGACCTATGTTTTACTTTTTGATAAAGATTATATAGAGAAAAACAACTTATCATTGGAGATTCAAGACTCTCTGTTTGATTTTCATAGGGAGCATCAAAAGGATGTAGTCCTTAGTATGACACAATATGCCCAGGCAGTCTCGATATATGA
>JBDLHW010000051.1:0-10904 GCA_039715155.1 Campylobacterota bacterium
CAACTCTGTACGATTTTTTATCATTATCATTAGAGGGGTGTGATCCTTACTCTTGGCAACAGACTTTGAGTAAATCATTAGCATGAGCCACTGAGCAAGAGATTTTCGTCCAACAAGTGTTAGGACATGGTGAATTGAAGATATCTTATTTTGAAAATGAAAAGCTCCGGAGTTTATAAACTGTAAAAGCTGGACTGTGATTTCAGGATTCTTTTCAAACTCTTTTGTAATATCATCCAAGTTGGTATCATCTATTAAAAGATTATAGAGATTTAAGACATTCGTCTGAGTAGGTTCGTACTTTACATTTTCCAGGATTTTTGGCTCAGCGAAAAAGTACCCTTGGAACCAGTCACAACCAAGTTTTCTAGCTTGATTGTAAGCCTTTGGACTCTCTATTTTTGTTGCAACTGTTCTTACATTGTGAGATTTCAACTCAAGTAACATATACTCTAAACCGTAAGATAAGTTTTTAGAAAAATCAATTTTGACAAAAGATAGGTATGGAAAAACCTCCCTATACTTTCCCATTTTTTCATCGTTAAGCTCAATATCGTTAATCACTAAAACATAATTCTTTTCATAAAGCTGATGAATTCTCTCTACAACCCTCTCGCTCATCTCTATACTCTCCAATAGAGCAAAAACAAAAAACTGGTTAGGCACAGAGAAGATAAGATCGTTAAGTAAGAGTTTCTCATCTATCTTAACAAAAGCCCGCTTATCGCCTAAAATGGCTTTTGTTCCGAACCTATTGAGCACATTGGTTATTACACAAGCACTCGCCTGTCTATCTCCATGAATATTACTCCTTCTACTTGAGTCTCTGTAAAGTATCTCATACGCCCGGAGCTTTGAGTCAGCATCAATAATCGGCTGACGTCCTAGATAAACATTTTGCAACTGTTATTTCCTGTATAATTTTATGTAATTAATAATATTCCTTAGTATATCAAAATCTTAGTGAGTTTTTAATAAATCTCGTTTAAACTGATACATTATAATCGAGGCAGCCACAGAAACATTCAGGCTCTTAACTCCCTCTTGCATCTCAATAGTCACTACCTCATCACATAGCTCAAGAATATTTTGTGATATTCCTTTACCCTCATGTCCCATAATTAGCACCCATTTTTTTGAAGTTATCACATTTGACAGATATGTTGAGTCCTCACTTATCTCTGCAGCATAGACTCTGTATCCGGCTGATTTCAAATCTTGTATAGTTTCAGATATATCATCATAAATATATGTCTTCAACAGTGAGGCGTGCCCCATAGATACCCGTAAAGCACGTCTACTGAAAGGGTGTGGTGCCTCTTTTGGTAACATGTACGAGTCAATTCCCAGAGCAGCTGCACTTCTTGCGATTGAGCCAACATTTTCAGTAGATGTTATTGCATCTAACATGATTATCTGCTCACCTAACTCTTCTAACTTTTTTTCCGCTGGCCTGACTCCATGCATCATGCAGTTATGATGTATCTTATGTCCTACTATTTTTTCAAGCTCTTTTTTATCAACCACATACAGCTTTTCTATATTTTTAGTTTCTAATAATTGCTTAAACTCATTATAATACTCCTTGGTGGCCAGTATACTTTTAACCTCTATATCTGTTTTTAACAGAAGATTAACAACTTTAGGGGAATCTGCAATAAAAGAGTTGTCAGAACGAATAGCTTTATCTCTCATCTCTTTATATATAATTAAATCATCTTGATTTACATCATCAATCTTTATTAGTTTCATTCTATCTATTCCATTAGTTATTGAATAATATTTGTATTATATCACTTAATATCCAGTTGATATTTGTAAGAAATAGCTATTTTTGCAAGAACTTAATTAAATCATAAATTTATATATTAAATTTTATTCATTTAAGAATATTTATATTATTTTTGGTGTATCCTGACGGTATATAGACTTAAAGGAGATACCATGAAACATTCAATTTTACTTTCCGTCGTTTTACTGCCTGCACTTGTAAGTGCTATATCTATTACTGAAGCTGTTCAAAAATCGGTTGAAACACACCCTCAGATTTAGGTCAAAAAAGAGGAGTTGAGTGCTCAGAAGAAATCACTGACTGTTGTGCGTTCTGATTATCTACCGTCTGTAGACTTATCTTACTCTATCGGTCCGGAGGTTACTAAAACTGTAGCGAATCAGAGAGAGGAAGCCGACTTAACCCGTCAAGATGCTTCAGCTACTCTAACATGGAACCTATTTGCCGGTCTTGAGACAAAATATGGTGTTGAACAACAAGAGGCGCTTATTTTATCTGCCGGTAGTGCTGTAAAAGAGAGCGCTAATACATTAGCACTCGAAACGGTTGAAGCCTATGTAGCTGTACTTAGAGAAAAAGAGTTGTTACAGATTGCTAAAGAGAATGTGGATGTTCACAGTAAGTACCTCAAGCAGATTAAGACAAAAGTAGATGCAGGTGTTGGTCGAAGTTCTGACTATAAGCAGACACTTTCTCGTCTGGAGAACGCGAAAAGCGTTATGTACCTAGCTGAACAAAACTATGATAATGCTGTCTCTAGCTATCAGCGTATCTTGCCTGGAGCTGTTAATGCCTCAGATTTAGAGAAACCATCTACTGGTGCAATACCGGCTAATACCTTAGAGGCCCTAATTGAACTTGCTATGGCAAACAATCCAACAATAGATGTTTCAAAAGACGATATAAAAGCAGCAAGAGCAGCTGTTACTCGCTCTAATGCTTCTTTCTATCCGAGAGCTGATATAGTTGCGACATCTTACTGGAACAAAAATGTAAATGGAGTTGACACAGAGGCGCCATCTAACAGTCCTTATGAAAAAAATGATGGTTACAATGCCCTTCTGGTATTGAATTATAATATCTTCAACGGTTTAGCAGACTCTGCTACAAAAGAGGTTAATCAACATAGATTACTTCAAAAAAACTCTACACTTGCTGATTCTGAGCGTTATATAAAAGCCTATACTCAGATTGCATACCAGACATATCAGTCTACAAAAGTTCAGTTGGCTCACATAGATGCTAATATTAAAGCTGCCGGTGATACTGTATCCGATTATCAAAAAGAGAATGAGCTTGGAAGAAGAAGTATCATCGATCTTTTAAACATTGAGCTGGAGTATAATGCTGCTAGAAACAGAAAAGTTACAGCTGATTATGACAACATACTCTCTTACTATCAAATTTTATCTTACACAGGTAAAATGCTGGAATCTATGAATGTTGTTATCAAATAATGTTTCAAAAGACCCTCTTTTAGAGAGCTTGGTGATTTTCACCAAGCTTTACAACAGACCCTATAGTGCGGAAGCCTTAGTTGCTGATCTACCTGTCGAACCTGGCAGGCTTACTCCAAAGCTCTTTACACTGAACAGTTCACAAAGATCTAAGTCCAACTTCTCTAGGGCTGCGAAGCGCGCGGGATTTAGCTCTAAGTTAGTAAATTACTCACTTAGAGATATATCCCCTCTGCTTCTCCCTGTAATCCTTATCTTAAAAGATGAAAAAGCATGTATTTTAACTGAGATCAGTCCAGACAAGACTCATGTAAAAGTGATACTACCTGAGATTGATGAGGGTGAAAATTGGCTAAAATTTGAAGATTTAGAAGATGAGTATATAAATTTTGCATTTTTACTTAAACCGGAGCATCACTATAAAGATGCACATAAACGGTTACTAAAGCATGAAGAACACCACTGGTTTTGGGGAACTCTCAGTTACTCAAAAGGTGTTTATTCCGATGTCATTATTGCATCGTTTTTAATAAACCTCTTTATCATAGCAAGTCCTATTTTCACCCTAAATATATATGACAGAGTTGTTCCAAATAATGCGATTGACACTATGTGGGTATTCGCTACAGGTATTCTTGTAATTTATGTTTTTGATATAGTGTTGAAATTCTTACGTTCCTATTTTTTAGAAAATGCAGCTAAAAAAAGTGACATAATTATGTCTTCTCTAATATATGAGCATGTCTTAAATCTCAAAATTGCCTCTAAACCTCGTTCTGTTGGATCTTTTGCCAGTAACTTGAAAGATTTTGACTCGATACGCGGTTTTTTTACCGCCTCTTCCATCGCTACCATAATAGATCTGCCCTTTAGTATTATATTCCTCTTTATTGTTTACATAATTGGTGAGTGGCTAGTTGTTATACCTTTGGTTAGCGCTCTAATAATTATTATATACAGTGCAAGCGTTGCGAGACCTATGCGTCATAGTATTGAAAGTACATATGAAGCATCTGCACGTAAGAATGCTGTTTTAATCGAGTCACTTACAGCACTTGAAACTATCAAAGCTTTAGGAATCAGCGGACACTCTCAATGGAAGTGGGAGGAGGCGACTGGAGATGTTGCACAAAAAGGTCTAAAATCCAAAATATTATCAAACTCTATATCAACCTTTGTGAACTTTATAGTCCAGTTAAATACAGTTGCTATGGTGATTGGCGGTGTCTACGCTATTGGTGAGAAAACATTAAGTATGGGTGGACTTATCGCGGTAGTAATGCTTGGTTCAAGGATGCTAGCTCCTTTAGGTCAAGTTGCATCTTTGATTGCAAACTTTCAACACACAAAAACTGCATATAGCGCTATTGATTCAATAATGAAGCTGGGAGTAGAGAGAGAAGAAGATAAAAAGTTCGTTGAAAGACCATCCTTTAAGGGAAAAATAGAATTTAAACATGTTAGTTTTATATACCCTGACACTGAAAAAAAGATTCTAGATGATATCTCCTTTACTATTAACCCTGGTGAGACAGTAGGGATAATTGGTACAAATGGTTCAGGTAAGACTACTATTGAGAAACTCATACTTGGCTTATATGAACCAACAGAGGGTTCTATTTTAATCGACGGTATAGATATAAAACAGATTGATCCCGCCGATTTAAGACGAAGCATCTCCTATGTACCGCAAGATGTAATACTCTTTCAGGGTACCCTGAAAGATAATATAATTTTACGTTCGCCAGATGCTAGTGATACTGACATACTCCATGTTTCCAAACTGGGTGGTGTAAACAGTTTTGCAGATATTCACCCCATGGGTTATGATATGCCGATTGGTGAGAGAGGGGATGGACTCTCAGGGGGACAAAAGCAAGCAATATGTATAGCAAGAGCCTTTATTCATGAAGCCCCTATTGTCTTACTTGACGAACCAACGAACTCCATGGATAGTGCTCATGAAAAAAACTTTATAAGGGGTATAAATCTATATAAAAAAGATCACACAATAATTCTAATATCTCATAAAAATGCACTTTTAAGCAAGACTAAAAGACTCATCTTAATGGATCAGGGAAAAATAGTTTTAGATGGCGCCTATAGTGATGTACTGGCACAACTCAATACCCCTAGAAGGATTGTAGTCCATGAGTCTTGAAAATAAGTTTATAGATTACTCTTATAGCAAAAAAGATATAGAGCATCTTGCAATAAAAGATGAAGATGATTTAAAGTACATGAACTCAGTAAGCTCAGCGATGCTGATGCAGGCTAATCTAACTACTAGAATTCTTTTATGGGTAGGGGCTTTAGTTATCATATGGCTGATTACTTGGGCTTACTTCGCAGAAATAGATGCACTGACTCGCGGTCAGGGCAAGGTTATTCCATCTCACCAAATACAGATTATACAAAACCTCGAAGGGGGGATCGTCTCTGAGATTTTAGTTTCGGAGGGTGAGCATGTAAAAAAAGGCGATATCCTAATTAGGATAGATGACACAGGGTTTCTTAGCAGTTTTGCAGAGAATCAGCTTCGCTACAATGAACTTCAGGCAAAAACTATACGACTATTAGCTGAGTCAACAGGACAAAAGTTCAGGGTCAGCAAAGAGATTAGAAAAAAGTCACCAGACCTTATTCGTTATGAAGAATCACTTTTCAGATCAAACAGAGAGCAGCTACAAAACAATATACTTATCTATAAACGTCGTCTAAAACAGAAAAGAAATGAACTCAAAGAGGCTCAGGCAGAACTATTGCAACTGACGAACAACTATCAGCTTATATCCAAAGAGGTTGAGTTAAATAGACCATTAGTTGAGAAAGGAATTATATCTGAGGTGGAGTTTTTACAGCTTCAAAGGCAAAAAAACACTATAAAAGGTGATATGAAATCTATTGAGCTCTCCGTCCCACGTTTGATATCTATTTTAGAAGAACAGAAAAACAATATAAAAGAGGTAAAGTTAAAGTTTAAAAACGCGGCAAAAGAGGCATTTAATGAAGCCCGGGCTGAGATGACAAGAATTGAGAGTTCAAACATAGCCAGGGAAGACAAAGTAAAACGTACACTTGTTAGATCCCCGGTAGATGGAACTATAAAACAGCTACTCATCAATACCATCGGTGGTGTTTTAAGACCTGGAATGGATATAATAGAGATAGTTCCAACGCAAGACACTCTACTTGTTGAAGCAAAAATACGACCTGCAGATATAGCATTTTTATACCCAGGTCAAAGAGCGATTGTAAAATTCTCTGCGTATGACTTTGCTATATATGGCTCACTTAGAGGAGTACTGACACACATCAGTGCAGACACTATTATAGATGATGTTGACAAGCAGAGTTACTATTTGGTACGTATCAAAACTGATAAAAACTACTTGGGAAATGAGTATAATAAACTCAATGTCATAGTAGGTATGACCGCAGATGTGGATATTGTAACAGGTAAGAAAACTGTACTCGATTATATCTTAAAACCAATTTTAAGAGCGAGAGAAAACGCACTAAGTGAGAGGTAGATAAAGTGAAAAAAATTATTCTCTTCAGTAAAATGTCTTCCATACTAAAACATTGGCAGAATGCTTTAGAACAAAAGTATTTGACCATCAAAATAGATGATTTTAACTCACTGTCGAATTATCTGGATGGACATGAAGAAAAAGTTACAATCCTACTCGATGAGATGAGCGTCTCAGATATTTACGAATCACTGCAGACATTAAGAGAATACAAGCAAACAACAATCCTACTTTTCAATGCCATACCAGAAGTTCATCATGCATCAAGCCTACTAAAAGAAGGTATAAAAGGTTACGAGAACTCATACATCCACAAAGACAACCTTCTAAAAATGATCGCATCAACGGAAGATGGAAACAGATGGTTCTTTAGCGATCTCACTCACTTTATTATAAACAAATATGTCAAAAATATAGATAGGAACGAGCCGGAGTTCATGCACACTTTAACAGAGAAAGAGAAAGACATAGCCCTCATGATCGCCAACGGTTTAAGTAACAAAGAAATATCTCAAAAAGAGAAGATCGCACTCTCCACCGTTAAAGGGCACATCCACCACATTTTCAAAAAAGCTAAGGTTTCAGACAGAATCTCCTTAGCTTTGAAGTTTAGATAGAAGTAACTCTATGGATACACTACAACTACACTACATCTATCGGTGTATCAATCTCAACCAGTAGCGTTGCACCATCAGCACTATACTCTGCATACCACTGACCATCGTTAAGCACCTCAGTAGCATCACCAAAATCATCATGTACATCTACTTGATCAGATGCATCACCATCATAAGATCTAATTACAAGAGTATTATCATCGTCTGTTGCATTTAGTACATCTTCTGCGTCAATCTGATTAATAACATTAGCACCTGTCTCTAAAACTACTGTGTTTAAACCTGTTAAACCTGATAAATCCAGAGTATCAGAAGTTAGTACAAGCGTACTATCATCTGTACCTGTAATTGTAAGCGTTAGTTCTTTTATTTCTGAAACAGAAGTTTCATTGGTAAAGTCTGTCCCATCAAGATTATTATCATCAACCGCATAATAAGAAAATGTAACTGTTGCTTCCTCACCATCTGCCAATGAATCAAAATCACCAGTTATGTTAAAGTCACCAGAATCTTGTAAATGTACATGGGCTACAATATCTAGAGGATTTCCATCAGCATCACTTACTGTAACTTCTGCTGTTTGAGTTGCCCCTTTTCCAGAAAGAGCATTGTCAAGATGAAATGTATGAGTATCGGTCACATCCGCATCTTCTACTGATAGCTCACCTGTAAATGTATACATATTACCGCTAGCCACACCTTCTAACACAAGATCCTCAACTACAACATCTGCAACGATTGGCTGATCATTTGTACCCATAATTGTTAATGTAATAGTTGCCGGGATAGATAATGAAGGTTCATTTGGTAAACTATTAGCTCCAAACCCACTATCATCTATGGCTCTATAGTCAAATGTAATCGTGGCTGTTTCCCCAACAGCCAGCGAGTTTGCATCGGCCACAACTGTATATTCCCACGCCTCTGTATCTGGATTATATGAAATACTTACCGATGTAACCACTACATTTTCATCACTGACATCAACATTTTCTTCAATATTACCAACTATCTCATAGGTATGCTCGTCTGAGAGATCAACATCTGTAACTGTATCGATGGTTCCAGTAAAAGTCGTATATACATCTTCTACAGTATCATCTTCACCAAGATTATCTGTGCTGTCATAAGACTCATAAGTACCATTATTTATATCTGTTACAGCAGGTCGGTCATTAGTACCTGTAATAGTAATGGTAACAGTAGCAATCTCACTCTCCAGACCCCCATCTGCCTCTACAGTTTTATAGGTAAATGTAACTGTTGTAGTTTCACCTCTAGACAAGTAATCAAAATCACCCGCATCCAGCTGGTAAGTGTAAGTACCATCAGGGTTCAATACAAGATTACCTTCACTCCCATCTTCAGCAAGGCCATCTACTAGTACAAACTCGATAGCACTGCCCTCAGCATCTGAACCTTCAAGCTGTCCACTAATGACATCTAAGAGATCTTCTATTGCGGAAATAGCTCCATCCTCTGCTACTGGTGCACGATTAGCATAGGCCAATCCACCAGCTTCAGGACCTGTAGCTTTAGTACCTAAACCAACCCCACTATTCTCACCTCTCTCAAAGCCTTGTACCCCTGCATTAGCAACAATACCGGCATCTTCGGGAATACCCGAATTTGCTTCAGGCTCACCATCACCAGCTGCTGTCTCCATAAAGTCTATATCATCACCAAAAAGAGTTTCCAACTCGCTGACATCAGCTATCACCGAACCGTCTGCAAGGACGCCAAAAACACCCTCATACACAGTTGCTTCGGGAAGTGCAAGATACCTTATCTGAAAGAGCGTTTCAGGATCGTTACTTACGAGCTGCTCACCTTCATACATAAGACCCTCGTAGGTTGCATCACGCATAGCACCATCGACACCAACAATTTTAACGCCACCAATAGAAGCAACTTCTATTTTTCCTATAACTTTTCCAGTAGCCATCTCACACCTCCGTATTTAATTTATACTACAATGCTAACATATACTTATGTTAGTGTAAATAGTACTTTGGTATTGACTTATCTTTTTAGTCAATTTGCCGATTGTATAAAAACAGATAGTATAATTTCAATTATATTAAAAAAAAGAGGGAGAAGTTATCAAATACTTTACATTTTTTCTGCTTAAAATAGCTCTCTACGCTTCAACCTATCCAAGTTTTTCAAATAGTGAAATTATTAATATAAAAAATAGTTCAGGTAAAGAGGCTGTTAATAGAATACACGAATACAACCAGACTATCCGATCTTACAAAAAATTCTCCTCCTTGAAACAGTTAACAAAAACAAATCTTTACCTAAATAAACTAGAGTATAAAGATGATAAATTAAATAATAATAAGCGTGATCATTGGGCTACACCAAAAGAGTTTTTAACATGTGGTCTTGGAGATTGTGAGGATTATGCAATAATAAAATATTTTACACTCTTAAAACTTGGTTTTAGCAGTGACAAACTTTTTATTACGCTTGCTTACGACACACTCTCCAAAAGAAACCATATGGTTTTAAGCTACTTTATTGAGGATAGTCAACCACCCCTGATTTTAGACAACTTAAGTCTTGAGGTTTTAAATCTAACAAAAAGAGATGACCTCATAATAACTGCCTTTATCAATACAAAAGGGGTTTATAAGCTTGACAACAGCGGTAAACTCACTAAGACAAAACATAGATCAAGAAAATTCAAGGACCTTTTAAAAAGAGTGCAGATAGAGAGTTAAAACTCCTACAATTTATAATGCTATAATATCCCCCTAAAGTAAAGGGCTAATATGAAAATCCTTCTTATGGAAGATGATGCTGTTTTATCAGATATTCTCATGGACTTCTTGTCTGAGTCTTGGGATGTCGAGTACGCATATGATTCAAACGCGGTCTACGAAAAGCTAGAATCTAACAGCTACGACCTGTTTATATTTGACATCAATGTAGCTGGAAAGAGTGGTTTAGCGCTACTTCGTGAACTGCGTGAGTTTAACAATACAACTCCGGCAATAATCATTACCGCTTATACCGATACGAAACATTTAAAAGATGCCTTTGAGAGTGGGGCGCACGACTACATCAAAAAACCCTTTGAACTTGATGAGCTTAATATGCGAATACTCAACACCAAAAAACTTTTTCATATTGATACCAAAGATAGTATCAAAATCTCTGAGAATATTCTCTTTTGTATGAATGAAAAAGAGGTGACAAAAGATGGTCTGAAAATCTCTCTTGGAACTAAAGACTCACTGCTTCTATCATACTTCATAAAAAATACTGGCAGAGTTATAAAAAATGAGGAGCTCGCTCAAAATATCTGGGATTTTGATTCTCTTCCAAGTGATGCAACTCTACGTTCTCACATTCGAACACTTAGAGAGGCTATAGGGAAAGATAAAATCAAGACTATCCGTGGTGAAGGTTATATCTATGAATAAGATTACACGACGCTCTTTTTACTCTTTTTTAGCACTCTACCTAATCTCTTCATTTGTCTTTTTAACTCTCGCTG
>JBDLHW010000052.1:0-10860 GCA_039715155.1 Campylobacterota bacterium
CTTGACCACCTGTATTTGCATATACTTCATTATCAAAACATAGAGTAGTAATCTTCTCTTGTCTAAAGAATGACTGAAGTGTATAATCAAGACCGATATCAACAGTAGCACCGTCACCAGCTAATACCATAACATCTTTTACAGTATCCGGAAATCTCCACTCTAACACTCTTTTGATACCAGAAGCAACAGAGTTTTGGTTACCAAACAGTGAGTGCACAGTATGAAGTGCAATGTGTGGGAACATTAACGATGTACAACCTGTAGAGTTTACAATAATTGTATCTTCCGGGTTAGGTAAAGAAGATAGTACATATCTTAGTGCCATAGCCTCAGGACAACCAGCACATAAAGAGTGCTCTTCTAAGATCTCTTTTGTATCTGGAAGCTCTTTAATACCACGTGGTTTTTCTTGATTTTTAGACCATGTTGCATTCTCTTCAAGATCAATGATCTCTTGAGGCATAATCTCTCTAAATTCTGGATTTATTTTATACTTATCAAATGACATTATTAAGCTCCTTTTCCAGCGTTAACTACTTCCATCACTTCTTGAATGATAGCTTCAGCAGGCATACTCATACCACCACCAACTTTAGGACCGCTAATGATGTTCGTATCACATTTACCATATAGCTCATGTTTTACTTCATTTGCTAACCAACCAACAACATTGAATTCAGGTACAAAGGCATGTTTAACACCTTTTAATTCTCTTTCAAGTTCTTTTGTCGGGAATGGTCTGATAGTTCTTAGTTTGATAACCTTAGATTTAACTCCAAGCTTCTCTAACTCTCTTTGACCCTCTTTAGCCTGGTTTGCTGCAGTACCACAAGCGATGAATGCAATCTCTGCATCTTCATTACCTGAAACATGTACTAAACCTTTTAAGTAGTGCTCTGCATATGGACGTGAACGCTCAACAGCAGATCTTACTTCCCACTGCCAAGAAGCGTGAGTTGCATAAGAGATGTAGTTTGACTTCATTACGAATGGATCTCTTAAGAAACGTCCCGGAGGCATCTCTGAATCAATCGGAGGTAATGGAGCTTTATATGGCTCATATGGGAAAAGTGCGATATCATCATCTGGAAGCATTACTGCTTCACGTGTGTGAGATACAAAGAATCCATCAACAACTGTAACGATTGGAACATGAACATCAGGCTTTTCAGCAACTGTAAATGCTGCAATTGACATATCAAATAGTTCTTGTACGTTTTCAGCATACCAAATCTGCATACCAGTTTCTAGTAGGTATTGAACCTCTAAGTTATCTGGTTGAATAGTTAGTGGTGAGTTAATACCACGAGCCATTAGAATAAGTTGCATTGGAGCACGTGTACCTGACCACATAGCAAAGTTTTCCATTGCTCTAAGTGTACCTGGACCTGAAGTTGTTGTAATTGTTCTAGCACCAGCCATTGAACAACCAGCTACCTCAGACATTACACCAAACTCATTTTCACCACGGAAGTAAACACCAACATAACCTTCAGCCCAAAGCTCACCGATAAGGTGTGCAGCTTCTGATTGTGGTGTAATTGGATACGATACAGATGCATCTACTGTACATCTTTTTACCGCTTCTTTTAAAACTTCAGAACCAGTCATAAAGTGCTTAGTTCTAGGAGCTTCGAAAAGTAGATGATCTGTAGAAACTAATTTCTGTCCAGACCAGTTATGTGTTTTTGTCATATCAGTTATTTTACTCATATTATAATCCTAGTTCTTTTTTAACGTCTTTAGCGATCTCGATGAACTTTGCTAAATCTTCAGCATGCTGATCTCTAATAGTAGCCATTGCATCTTCGTGACCAGATAATGCACACATACCAACAGTGTAACAATCTGTTTCAGATCTAATAATTTTTAATGCAACATTTGCATAGTGACAATGTACACCAATAAAAATAGCAGCACCAATCTTGTTATGCCAAATTGTTAAGTTCGGGTGATTTGGATTAATCTCAACTGCTGGATCAATCTTTGGATATTTTGGTCTGTAGTCATACATTGGAATCATTTGAGATCCAAGAACTTCAGCCATCTCTTTGATAAGCTTAGCTTTCTTTTTTGCTTCTTCACTCCATCCGTACAGTACTTGTGGACCAGGGAAAATAGTAGAATTTTCTCTTGTAAGCATCTGCTTTGCAACTTCTCTCATTGCAGTTTCTTCATCTACAACTTCTTCAAGTAGAAGTGCTTTTCCTTCTGGTGGTGTTATAATACCTTCATACGTAGCCGCAGGATACGGTGAATAATACGCGGGGCCTAAATTTGCCATAAGTTCTCCTATAAAATATTTTCTTCTATGAATTAAATCTAAGTTTTAGATCTATTCTCCACTTGCGTTAGGCATCTCCATCGTAATACAATTACGATCGAGCATGTCAGTACACACATATACACAAAGTGCACAACCTTTACATCTATCTTCATCTACCCAAGATGTATTCCCGTCTTTGTCAAACATCAATGTGTTTGCTTCTGGACAGTAGAGTGTACATGTGTTACATTTGTATTCAGCACACTTATCAGAATCAACTTTTGCTATATAATACATTTTTGCTCCTTTGCAATGGTTTAAACACAGATACTAGTTTACGAGAGTTATAATCAATAATTAAAGTCTAATAATTTAGTCATGCAGCATCATATAAAAACCGTATCTATAAGTAATACTTATATCATGCTCTTAATCAGCTACACTATCATGTTTTCGAGAGGCAGTTTACTCGCAAAGTCCTTTGAATTATCTTAATCAAACAGATAAAATTTATTTGTTAAAAGTTCCAATATATCACAAATAAAATAGCTAAACCGCTTCATAGACTCTACTACCTGAAGGTATCTTTTATTTTAATATCACAATATCATTTATAACTAGAATAGTCCTATGTTACAAAAGGAAACAGAGAGTAAACATAATTTAATATTATCTCCTAAATTCATCTAGGATATTAGTACGTTACAAAAAGAAACAGCCCTTAAATAGATTAAAATAGCTACACTTTTTTTACATAAAAATTATTTTTATACTTTTAATAATGGCTAATACACACCAGCGCACTTTTACTCAAATTTCAATATAAGCTTGACTAATAATAGTGCTATTTTTATAGCTAAAATTTTTCTTTATTAATTAAATTACTACTTTAACTCTTAACATTGCTTAAAAATTAAAATGTTAAAAATTCTCATCTTAACGACTATTCTATCGTTAATATAATTTAAAATTTATATATGAATATATTCATTAAACAAGAAAATATAGGTATAATGCAACTTCTTAGGACTTGTAATTATATTATTACAGCAAGTTAATAATTAGCGCTGTTTATGTTTGTTATATAGAAATTTATTTTAGTAGATCACAGGAGTTATATGTGGAAAAAATTGTATTGCTTATTCCAGTTATACCAATTGTTATAGCATTAGTTTTAGGCTTTGTCAGCAAGAAAGAGATGATACCAAAAGTAAGTCTTGTCTTGTCAAGTATGGTTGCACTACTCGCGCTTTATGGAAGTTATCATGTCATAATCAATGATTCACCAATCACAGGCCTTAATGGACTTGTAATATATAATGAACTCTCAGCTATTCTGGTTCCATATATTGCCATTTTAGGTTTGGTTATTCGTAAATTTGCAACAAAATATATGTGGGATGAAGCAGGTTATAAAAGATTTTTCATTCTCTTAAACTTCATCTTTGCATCAATTTATCTGCTTGTTATGAGCAACAACTTAATAGTTCTAGCATTAGCATGGCAACTAATGAGTGTTGGTCTATATCTGCTGGTTTCATTTAATGTTGGTTCAAAAACTGCAGTTAAAAATGCGAGATGGACAATGTACATACATAAAAGTGCCGACTTTATATTTGTACTTGCTGTTATCTTAACATACAAAACATTTGGCAGTTTCGACCTTGTAACTCTGCGAGAACAGTGGTTAGTTATGGCTGAAAACCCTATAACAGACCCTATGATTTTCGTAGTAGGTTTACTCTACCTCATAGCAGCGATGATGAAGTCAGCTATCGTTCCGTTTCATATATGGTTACCATATACTTCTGAAGCTCCAACACCTGTATCAGCCTTAATGCATGCCGGTGTTGTAAACGTTGGGGGAATCCTGCTCAATAAGATGGCATACCTACTTATTCTTTCACCGGCAGTACTCAATATTGCATTTGTGATTGGTCTCTTTACTGCAATTTTTGCATCAATACTTATGCTTGTAGTCTCAGATATCAAACGCTCACTTGGTTACTCAACAGTAGGTCAAATGGGTTATATGATAATGGAAGTCGGTCTAGGTGCATTCTCTCTTGCAGTCTATCACCTTATTGTTCATGGTATCTTCAAAGCTTCACTCTTCTTAGAGTCAGGAAGTGTTATCAGATATGCAAGAAAAGATTCACACATTCCAGAACGCCTCTCAAACAAAACATTTTCAAAAGAAGAGATGAAATACAAAAGTATGAAAACATTCAAACTTATAGCACTCTTCACTATCGTTCCTGTTGTTGCCTTTATTGGAGCTAAGGCTCTGCTTGCTCCGGAGTTCTTCGAGTTCAATGCAGCTATGATTATTTTAGCATTTGCTTGGCTTACTGGAACGCAGCTCTTCTTATCTTTTTTCAAGACCTCTAAGAGTGATTCGATAAAAGTAATATTAGGAGTTGTAAGCTCATTTGTTCTTATTTTATTTACATATGAATATCTTGGATTGGCGCTAGAGCATTTCCTCTACGGTAAAGATGCCCTGCTCTTTTATCAAGCTGCAACACTTAATGTCAACTTGTTAACAGCACTCATAGTGGTGGCATTTATTATGGTAATCGGATGGTTATTTATATATAGAAAACCCTCTATTGATTCTGTTAGTTCTGATGGAAAGTCAGATCAGACTAAATGGCAGTTCTACAGACTACTAGTTAAGGAAGGATACTATTTTGATATGTTTAAAAACTCTAAGAAGGGTAAAGTATGATTGCTAACATTCTGTTTCTTTTACTGGTTTCAGGTCTGCCATATTATATTTTTCTAGAAAAAAGTGATAAGTTCACAAGTAAATCAATATTTTTACTGAGTGCTTTTTTGCTCTTGTGTGCAATAGGACTCTCATTTTTTGTAGAAAACACACACTCACAGCCACTTGTTTTAATTGCATTTGCTAGTGCACTCTACTCAATATATAGAGCGACAAAGACGACAAACTTTTATAAACTAGCTTACTACTTTATCTATATAAATGCACCATTCTTTCTCCTTTTTGAGGAACAGGGTGCCTTTTACAGTCTCTCACTACTGGTTTCACTGCTTGGTCTTTACTCAATTGCTAATTTTTATCAAAAGCATTACGGAAGTGCAAACTATCTCTATGTTAGAGGGATCACACTTGCAACACCATTAATTGGTATCCATATTACACTCTATTTGATAAGTATAGGGCTCTATCCACCTCTGCCAAACTCTCTATTCTTTTTAACCTATACATTCAATGGTGACTTTGATGCACTTTGGTACATAGTGGTTATAACGCTCTACTTTGCTAACTTTTTAATATCTATGAAGGTATTAGAAAAATCAATTTTTGGAAAAACCAATCCAAATATTCATTATGTTGATTTAGACAACAAAGATAAAATCACCCACATTGGTATTGTTGCACTACTTATACTATTAAGTCTTTATGGGGTTAAGGAGATACTTTCATGGGTATTATAGAAAAATTAGATGCTGTAAAACATACAGTTCCACACTATTGGCCTATCGGTTCATTTATTCATCATAATCCACTCAAAGGATTTGAAAACCTCGGTTTTAAAGATGGGCTTAATAAAGCGAAGAAAACATATGGTGGAAAAGTCTATATGGACCCATCTTATTATCTAAAGTTTTATAATGAGGGAAAAATCTCTCACTCAATTTTAGAAGAGAACCTCAAAGAGGTTTTAGAAGTTGATGGGCTAGCAGAGCATTATGACTTAGCTATGAAATGTCTGCTTGAAGTAAATCCCAAATGGAATCACTTTAGAAAACAGGCGGATGATAAAGAGCATGCGATTGATAAGGATCTTTTAGATTATCTAGATGATGAGTTCTCTTACCACAATAAAGATAGATGGTTAAAACAGATAACTAAACATATGACACTCTATGAGATTAATGATATCCTTTTTCATCGTGATGATAAAGAGGTAATTGAGAAAAGTGTTATCGAGTATATTACTCGCTTTTTAGATGAGGATCAGACTACACTGCCTATGGAAAACAGAGAGCTTGGAATGTTTGAGACATTCAAGCTTTATGAAGACTTTGATTATCCTCATGATTCTGAGAGATTTGTAGAAGAAGCATTAGAAAAACTCCATGCAAAGAATAAAGAGAGATATCTTTTAACACATATCCTCAAACTGCATGGCTGGGCTGGATTTATTAAGTACCGTTCTGAGGACCCTGATTACTTTTCGCAACAGAAATATCCATCATCTCTTATTGACTATATGGCAATTAGACTCTATTACGAGTTAGCATACCTGCAGCATAGACAAATTAATAATTTTGATCTTCTGCATGAGTATGCTTTAGAGAATGGTGCCTATGTAATACTTAAAATGCTTAAGTTCAAACACCAGCTTCCTGGAAAATATATAGACGCTATGGAAGAGTCTGAAAACTATGAAGATATTTTAGAGAGATATGTACAAGAGGAACTCAATCTGGATGCTAAACAGGTTCACCTTTCAAATGATATACTAAATAGTGATATACCATTAGTAGAACTTGCAAAAATCATGGAAGTGCTTCGCGAGGAAGAGGGTTATATCTGGATGAAGTCTCTTGAAGACACCTATATTCACTCATTTATTGATGAGATAAAACTCACCGATGAAGTTGAAAATGAGAGACCTTCAGCTTCAATTACAATGTGTTTGGATGTTAGGTCTGAGACTACCAGAAGAGCTATCGAGAGCAGTGGTAACTATACTACATTCGGTGCCGGAGGATTCTTAGGTTTTCCAATAGCTTTTGTTGAGTTTGACAAAACAAATGAACAACTCCTGTGTCCGGCTGTAGTAAAACCTGGAAACATAGTCTTTGAAGTAGCAAAAGAGTCAGATGATGAGTATAAGTCCAAGAAAGTTGTTAACAAGACTACTAAAAAAGTCATAAGTGATCTCAAAAACAATCCGTTTACGCCTTATATCATGGTTGAAGCTATAGGTTGGATCTTTGGAATCAATCTGTTTGGTAAGACATTCGCACCACAAAAGACTGAAAAATTCTTTGCAAACTTTAAAGCTAAAAAGCCTGAAACAACATATACGCTGGATAAGTTATCAGATGAAGAGATAGAGATGTATGTGAACAAGCTTCATATACATATCATTAATGAAGCACTGGTAAACAACTCTACACATAACTACTCTCAAGAAGAGGTTCAAGAGATAAGAGACCATTTAATTTTAGCAAATGAGTTAAATCTGGATATATCATCAGAGCTCTTAGAAAAACTAAAAGAGAACTACAATATTTCAGTAGAAGATTATGAACTTCAAAAAGAGAAACTTGCAAGAGTCGGGTTTACACTTGAAGAGAAAGTTGAGTATTTATACAAATTTTTAACAATGATAGGTCAAGTTGATAATTTTGCAGAGTTCGTAATTTTATCTGGGCACGTAAGTCAATCGGACAATAACCCATTTGAGTCAGCACTAGATTGTGGTGCCTGTGGTGGTAAGAGTAGTCTTCCTAACAATAGAGCACTCTGTATGATTGCCAACTCACAAGATGTAAGAGAAGAGCTTGCTAAAAAAGGTGTTGTGATTCCTGATGATGTAAAGTTTATACCTTCACTTCACGTAACTACTACTGATGAGATAAAGTTTTATGACACTGATATCCTGAATGAAGATGAGATGAAAAGATTCGCTCAGGTAAAAGAGGACTTTAACAAAGCTTCAAGTATCTCACGTAAGGAGAGAGTAGCTCAACTTCCATACACAGAGAGTGAAAATGATATTATGGTGAAATCTATGGACTGGTCAGAGACTAGACCTGAATGGGGACTAGCAGGTGTTATGGGTGTTTTCGCAGGTCCAAGAAAATCGATTAAGCATATGCCATTTGGAAATAGACTTTTTATGCACTCCTATGATGCTAAACTAGATAATGAAAACGCTGATATACTCACACGAATCTTCAACGGTCCACTTGTTGTTGGAGAGTGGATTAACCTTGAGCACTACTTCGCTACTGTTGATAATGCTATTTATGGTGCGGGTTCCAAGGTATACCACAATGTTGTCTCAAAAGTTGGTGTATTTAACGGTAACTATAGTGACTTAAAAATTGGTCTGCCAACACAGTCAGTTCTTTTAGAAGGCGAAGCCTATCATGAACCGATAAGACTTCTTACTTATATGGAAGCGCCACTAGAGAAAGTAGGAAGTGCAGTAGAAAACTCTGTGGCAAAAGAGTTTATACTAAACGAATGGATACGACCTATTATCATTGATAAAAAGGCTGGAAAAGTTTATTCGTATGAATCTGGAGACTTTAAGGTTATAAAAGAGTTTTAGTACTGCTTTTAATTAAGCCTAAAATTTAAGCTCTAAGTGCTATAAATACGAAAAGGAAAAAATTATGTATACAATAGAGATAGAAAAAGAGTGCAGCTGTGTTAAAAAAAGCGGTATGGACAAAGTCATGACGTTTGAGACAAGAGAAGACATGTATAACAAAGCACGTGTGCTAGAGTGTCGTATGAATCAAGAGTTTTGTATGAAACACTTCTTCGAAGCTGTAGACTATGGTGAAAAGATTGTTATTCACAGTAGTGAAAGACCGGTGGATGAAGATGAAGATGAAGATGTAGAAGATGCAAGAGTACTTGTTAACAACAGTGGCGTAACAATTGGTTTTGATGCTAGTAAATCTTCTCCAAACGGTGACGGCGGAAACTAGTAAACTCCAATCTAGTTCCTCTCTCCTCTTCACACACAAGTCAGATTTAACAATCTGTATTTGATGTGACTCTGTCAAAGCAGTTACTAAAAAATATTTTACAACACTTACAAATAAATATAATTTTTTATTGTTACTTATAATGATATTTTTCACTATTAATTTTACTTTTTCTTATAATAACTATAAAATATAGAATAATATTCCACTAAAAAAAACTACAATTTGCTTACTTTTAGTTAAAATCCAGCCTCGATTTACAATATGTTTTTAGTCAAAATAGACGATAGTAATTTTTACTGAAATATTGATGTTTCTATACTACCCATATGGGTTTTTAGCGATAATATTAAACCTGCTTATAATATCTAAAAAGAGAGATTATATGATTAAATTTTAATCAAAATAGCCTAAAAAGCTCACTTTTAATGCTAAAAATTAAGCTTTTTTTTTATATTTTTATATTAAATTTATAATATTATTTATTAAGAAAATATTCATAATAGAAATAATCTCCCTACAACACACATCCTATAAAAGCCTAAACTAGCTATATATAATCCTACAATCTTGCTAGTAAATCTTTTTAGTGAAATATGTTATAATACGAATAAATAATTATTCTCCTAAGAAATTTCAAGATAATTAGCCATCTAGCTTAAAAAAAATAATTAATTTCTTATTTTTAGCCCTTTTTATGCGATTTTCCTATACTTTTATGAAACTTTATTCTAAAAAGTATAAGGAGTTAAAGATGAATAAAATAATAGAACAGGGGCCAGCTGGGTACATGCCAGATTCGGCACCATCCATGGGAGTGAAGCTTTCACCAGAAGGTCAAGCTTTACTTTATGGTAACATTGTCAGTGAAGAAGAGGCAATGAGAGATGCTGCAAGAGCATTACTAACTGAGGAAAATCCAACAATTTTCCCTGGTCCTCAAGTTTTATGGGACTGGAAAGACGATGTTGCTGATAAAGCGGCAGCTATTTTAGAACTAGCATCTGAAATTCCAAACTGTAAAATTATTCCAATGCCAGATTACAGACCAAAATATCCAAAAATTGATGTTAAGGCTGAAATCAATCCAAATCACCCAAATCTTACAATTTTAGATAATAAAATCAAAGCTTGTATCTTTGTAGGTGTTCACTGTCACTATGCAAACCTTTCATTAAGAATGATTCGTGCCGGTGCAGAGTGTTACACTATCGCACTATGTGCTTACATGGGACACGAAGAAGCTATGGCTTCAATCAGAGATCTTCATGCATCAACAATTGACAGATTTAAAGAGATTGTTATTGAAGAAAGAAATAAACTAGGCATTGAGTGGACACCTACTCTACCACCTGAAAACCCATCTTTAGAAAAAGAGGATTTCAGCACATTATCACCAGCTGATTATGGCGAGTACAGAAGTCTCATCATGACAAGAAAAGGTGAGCATGTTACTGAAGTTGAATAAAGGAGAAATTAGATGAGTGCAAATGAAAGACCACAACCAAATGAGACAAAAAAATTCGTAGAAATGAACTACCTGTTAAAGGAAGCTCCAAGAGAGAAACACTTTATTACAGGTGCTCAAGCTATGTCAGAAGCTGTTAAAAGAGCAAATGTAGATATGGCTATTGCATACCCTATTACACCACAATCAGAGGTAATGCACCTTGTTGGTGATATTTATGCACAAGGTCACATCAAAGAGTACTACAGAGCTGAAGAAGAGCTTGGTACAATGTCAGCTATCGCTGGTGCTGCTCGTGCAGGTGTACGTCTATTTACAGCAACTTCAGGACCAGGTTTACTACGTGGTTTAGAAGCTATCGTATCTTGGCCAGGTCACCGTGTACCGGCTGTACTTGGAATTTTAACTCGTG
>JBDLHW010000053.1:0-10661 GCA_039715155.1 Campylobacterota bacterium
GTTCCGACTTCAAGTCTATAATCACCTGAAACTGGAGGAGTAACATCTAAAAGAGGAGAGATCAAATGAGTAAGTTCAACGCAGGCATCTAAACTCACACCCTTACGTATTCCAACAACGACTTCATTAGACATAACCCTTACACGGTATACTGCATCATCATTGTCATTAACTACAGCAGTGTCATATAACTCTAAATCAACTGATTTAACAAGTGAATTAATATCGCTCTCAAGACTCATTATTATCATCCTTTGATATCTTTTTAAATAACTCTTCTAAATTTTGTGTTTTTGCCAACTGCTCATCAAACTCAAAAGTAAACTTGGGACAACGATACCAACCCTGATCTTTCAGACAAAAAGTCTCAACTATCGGGCGGGCCTTTCTTAAAAGTTTCAGATAATCACGCTTCTCTTGCTCTGTTAAGTCATGGGGATTTATATATACTTTTGCATCACTCTTACCGCGAGAACATACAACTTCCAAAACATCAAGTTCATGAAGCCTTTTATCGTTCATCGCACCAAGTGCTTGAGGAATCAACTCTAAAAGAACTGATTCAGTCCTTTTGAGTTTTATTTGAGCTTCTGTCATGAGTCTATAACTCTACTTTCTGCTCAACTTTTTTGAATGTTTCAAGAATATCACCTGGTACAACATCATCATAACCGCTGATAACAACACCACACTCGTAACCGTTACCAATCTCTTCAACATCATCTTTGAAACGTTTAAGTGAAGTAAGCTCCCCTTCGTAATGAACAACACCATCACGAATAACACGAACCATACCACCACGGATAAGGCGACCATCAACAACAAGTGAACCGGCAACAATACCTTTAGGGATTTTAAATACCTCTTTAACTTCTGCTTGACCAGTGTTCTCTTCAGTATATTTTGGAGCCATCATACCAGTAAGCATTCCAGTGATATCATCTATCAGTTGGTAGATGATTGAGTAAGTCTTAATCTCAACACCTTTTTGTTTTGCAGATGCTTTAACTGCACCAGTTGGACGAACATTAAATCCAAGAAGTACACAGTTTTCTGAGTTGTTAACAAGCTCAACATCATTTTCAGTAATTCCACCAACACCAGAGCTGATAATATTAACTTTTACTTCATCATTTCTAAGTTCTGTAAGTGAAGACTTAATAGCTTCAAGAGTACCATGAACGTCTGTTTTAAGTACAATTTTAAGAGATTTAAGTTTACCCTCTGCAATCATCGCTGTCATATCATCAAGAGATGACTTAGTAGAGATCGAAAGCTCTTTATGTCTATCATACTCGTGACGTTTAAGAGCAAACTCTTTTGCTTCTTTATCAGAACCCATAGCCATCATAACCTCACCAGAAGCTGGAACTTCATTAAGACCTGCGATAACTGCTGTGTGAGATGGTAAAAGAGTTTTTACTTGCTTATTATGCTCATCCATCATCGCTTTAACACGACCATATGCTGCACCACAAACTACATAATCTCCAACTTTCAGAGTACCGTTTTGAACGATAACAGTAGCAACCGGACCACGTCCTTTTTCAAGTGAAGACTCAATAACAGCTGCTTTAGCCATTGCATCCTCATTCGCTTTAAGCTCTAAAATCTCAGCAGTTGTAAGAATATTTTCAAGTAAATCATCAATACCCATTCCTGATTTTGCAGAAACAGGAACAAACTCTATATCTCCGCCCCAATCAACAGGGTTAATACCGTGCTCTGCCATCTGACCCTTAACCATATCTGGTTGAGCAGTCTCTTTGTCCATTTTGTTAAGTGCAACAATAATCGGTGCACCTGACTCTTGAGCCAGTTTAATAACTTCAAGTGTTTGTGGTTTCACACCATCATCAGCTGCAACAACAATAATGATAATATCTGTAATCTCTGTACCTTTTTCACGCATATGACCAAAGGCAGCGTGACCCGGAGTATCGATGAAAGTAATTGGTTTACCATGCTGTTCAACTGTATAAGCACCGATATGCTGAGTAATTCCACCAGCTTCACCGTCAGTTACTTTCGCCTCACGTATAGCATCAAGAAGTGATGTTTTACCATGATCAACGTGACCCATAATTGTAATAACTGGAGCTCTTTCAGTAGCATCAGGATCAACTTCAATATCCTCTTCTTCATGAGTAAATTCATCTTTAGGGTCAATAATAGTTACTTCAACTTCAAACTCTTCAGAAAGAATCTCTATCTCATCATTTCCTAAGAAGTCATTCTTAGTCATCATCATACCAAGGTCAAAAAGAACTTTGATGATATCTGACATTGGACGGTTTAGTGCTTCAGCGAACTCGTATACACGGATATCTTCAGGGATTTCAACGTGAGTTACTACTTCGTCAGTCTGCTTCTCTTTAGTATATTTTTTTCTTTTATCTTTTCTAACTTTTCTACCGCGAGGTGCCTGTTTTTTGTTAGCATTTCTGCCGGCTGGCTTAGGAGCTCTTGGTTTTCTAGGCTCTTCAACAGGAAGAGGAGCTCTCTCTGTAGAGTTTAAATCCAATAGAGTTACTTGATCATCCATATCCATAGAGACTTCTGCCATAGAACCACCAAAGATATCCATCTTTTTACCTTGGTCTTGTTTACTTGCAGTACGTGAGCTCTGTTTAGATTTTTTCTTTTGAGCCAACTCTTCTAAAACCTCTGCACTCATCTTTCCATATGAAGATACTGAAGCTTGTTTAGTTGGCAGATCATAACTCTCTTCAACTTTTGGCTTTTTCTTTTTAACAATCTTAAGGCCAGTCTTTTTAATAGCTGGTCTTATAGCAGGCGAAACAACTTTTAAAGGAGATTTAGACTCTTTCTTACTAGGTTCTTCTTGTGCAACCTCTTTAGGTGCATCTTCCTTCGTAATTTCCTCTTTTGGAGCAGTAGCAGGAGTCTCTTCTTCTACTACTTCTTTAGGAGCAGCAGCTTCAACTTCAGGAGTCTCTTCAACTTTCTCTTTTTTAGGAGTTTCTTCTTTATGAGTATCACTTTTAGCTTTTACAGTTTTAGGTTTCGGCGGAGTAACTACTTTTTCCTCTTCACCATTCATAATATAGTTTGCAATCTCTTCTGCTTGTTCCATACTAACTTTGCTCTGTGCTGCTTTTACTTCTATACCCATACTCTTAGCTTTTTCTAAGACATCTTTAGAAGCAATTCCTAGCTCGTCTGCAATTTCTTTAACGCTAACTTTATCTGTCATCAGTGATGATCTCCTTTAGTTTGTTCATAAGTTTGTCTTTATCGCCACTTCTGCATTGTCGCATTAGTGCTTTAGAGAGTTTTCTCTCCTCTTCAAGACAGTTTTTACATAAATAAAAACTTCTACCTCTCCCTTTAAACAGATCTATATTTCCATCAATGCATTGAAGCCGGAGTAGATTTAACTGTGAATCTCTTTGCCTGCATGAGATACACATTCTAAGAGGTATATGAAAAATTTCCGCCATTATATCTAAATCTTACTTTATTTAATAGGCTTTATCGCTCTATTATCAAACCATTGTTATCAAAATCCAAAACTTTCACTTCAAAGTCTGGAAATTTCTGCTTAAACTTGTTAGAAATCATAGCTGAATCATCATCATATACAAGAGAGAAAAATGTTGAACCGCTGCCAGAAAGTGTACTCATAAGAGCTCCACTCTCATAGGCAACTTTCTGCACAGAAAAAAGTTCAGGAAGTGTTTTCATTCTGGCTTTTTGATGAAACCTGTCTTGAGTTGCCAATTTTAACATCTCCCAATCTTCATTAAAAAATGCTGCAACAGTCAATGCAGTATGGGAGAGGTTATAGACTGCATTCTCTTTTGAGTATGACTTTGGAAGAAGTACTCGTCCTCGTGCAGTATTCATCTGCTTATTTGGGATAACAACAACAGCTTTTAAATAATCCGGAAGATGTTTTCTTTGAGAAAAAACTTTATTTTTCTCAACAGTCGCTGCGTTAAATCCGCCCATAACTGCGGGAGTAATATTATCAGGATGTGATTCATAAACAAGTGCATGATTTAAAATACGGCGCTTAGAAACTCTGATACCTGCTGCCTCATGCGCACTGGCAATAGCTGATACAATAACTGCTGATGAGCTTCCAAGTCCTCTTGACATCGGAATAGAGTTGTAAAAAGTAAATTTAAAATTCTGCTTCTTTTTAGTTAAACGCATATAGTGATCGTTAAAAATACTAACAAAAAGGTTATTTCCTTTTAATCTAGGATTATTCTCACCCTCACCTTTTATACTAACACTAAAAAATTTAGATTGATGAAACTCTACACGGTTTCGAAGGTCTACGGCTAAGCCTAAAGAGTCAAAGCCTGGTCCAAGGTTTGCGCTAGTTGCTGGTACACTTACAGTCATACTGCTCCTATCCAACTGCCCCTATCATATAGAGTGGCGTTGTATTTGTTGTAAACTCATTATAATCAAGTACATCTGGAAGAGTAAAATTGGCTTCTGGTACTATTTCTAACTTTTGAGTTTTTATTTCTGATGAAATTTTAACAAAACATAACTTTCCAATCGCTTTTATTGGAGTGTTTTTGTTGAATTTAAATGCATCTGTTGCATATAGTGGTATATTTTTCAAAATACTGATAGATTTTAAAAATATATAAGCAACTTTTATTGCCATAAAACTTCCAGGGCCATTTGCATAAAAGAGTCTCTCAACGCTATATTCTTCAAATATATCAGCATAGATCAGAGGTAAAATGTCTGAACTCTTTTTATCACTGCTTATAGTATCTATTAATATACTGTTTTCATAAATACCAATCTGAACGGGAGAACTCAGAGCGACGAGAAGAACGTCTACACTTTTAGGCATACGCTTTTTCTAACTCCGCAGTTTTTGCTCCGATAAGTTCTACAACCTCATAATTTTCTGCATCTTTTAGGAGTTCGAGTGTAAGTTTATGGTTTAAGTCATGACTACCTGCCATAGCTTCATAATTTCCTATAAAATTCATTCCGATAAGGCTCATATCTCCAATGGCATCTAAGATTTTATGTCTTACAAACTCATCCGGGAACCTTAAACCTTCAGGATTTAAAATCTTTTTCTCATCAAGAACAATTGCATTTTCAAGTGAACCGCCAAGTGCTAAACCTTTTGAGCGCAGATATTGAACTTCATGTAAAAAGCCAAATGTTCTAGCCCTAGAGATTTCATTCTTATAAGACTCTTTTGTAAAGTGTAAAACATAATCCTGTTCATTGATTACTGGATGAGGGAACTTGATAGTAAAATCATATTTAAGATCAGGTGCTGGTGAAAGTTTTACATACTTCTCACCCTCTTGCACCATAATCTCTTTTTTAATACGCATTATTTTTTTAGGTTTATCCAGCTCCTGCGTGCCGGCTTCATCCAGGAGCATACAGTAACTCGCACTACTGCCATCCATCACAGGAACTTCATCAGCATCAACAATAACTCTCAAGTTATCTATTCCATAAGCATAAACAGCAGAAAGCAGATGCTCAATTGTAGAGATTACGTGAGAATCCTTTCCAATAACTGTTGCCATTTTAGTATCTACAACATTCTCCGGAATCAGAGGTATCGAGACATCAACATCACTACGGTAAAATACAATACCACTATCTGATTCTAACGGCTCTAAGATTAATCTTACAGGTGAACCCTTATGAAGTCCAATTCCTACAAGTTCTACAGATTTTTTAATAGTTGTTTGATACATATCTAATCCTTAGTCTCTCTTAATAATCTCTTTGGCACTCTTAATTACATCATTAATATTTAACTTAATCCACTGCTTATCCATCCACTCTTGAGGACGAACTTCTATACCTTGAACTAAAACACCAAAATGTAAATGGTCTCCCATAGCATACCCACTTTTGCCAGTCTTTGCTATTGTCGCATTTTTATTAACGCTGTCTTCAGAGTTCACTTGTACACTTGAGCAGTGCCCGTAGAGTGTATAAAGACCTAATCCATGATGGATGATTGGCATGTTTCCATAGAGTCCATTATAATCACTATAGACTACTTCTCCACTATTCTGTGGCTTTATATCTGCCATTGCATTACTTGCTAAGTCCAAACCTAGGTGGTACGACTCACTAATATGAGAACCCTTATATGAGTACTTTCTATGATCACCAAAAGTAGCTACAACCTGTGCATTTTTAAGTGGATACATCTTATTCATATTAAATGTATCAATCTGTTCATCTTCAACTTTTGAAGTAATCTCATGAATAAGAGCCTCATTTTTAGCTCTAACATCTTCATTTATGATTTTAAACTGCTCTAGTGAACCGGTTACACCTTCAGTCTCTTCAAACTCCTCTGCTAATTCAGCTATTTTCCCTTTTAAGAACTTATCACTCAGTTTGATACGTGAGACTTTATAGTTTTTCTGCTTGAGATAAAAAGGTATATATGACTTTGAAACATTACCTGCACTATCTTTTGCAACTATTGTTGCTTTAAAACTTGTATCAATTACTGGCCAGGCAACAATTGAAATGTAGTATCCATCTTTATAGAATGGTTGAGGCTTGAATCTTTTTTTATTATTTGACTGGATATACATTTCGTCAATATTTTCATCATCTACTTTAAAAACAACTAGTGCAGAACCACCACGTGAGATTTTGTATGAATTACTGACTATACTCAGTTGTGGCTTTTTCTTATCAATAATTAACTCAAATACTTTTTGGGTACTGTTTCCGTTTAAGAGGTTCCATTTACTTCCATCTTGTGCCTCTACAATAACTTGGATACTCTTATCTTTCATAGAGTGAGTTCCTCTAGGAGGTTTCACTTCTATACTTACTGATTTCTCCGGAGTCACAAACTGTTCATACTCTAAGCTTTTCTCATCCTTTGAAGTTTTTAATGTTACACGGTACATCTTAATTCCGCTTGTATCATCTATGGTAATGTTGAGTGGTTTTTTTAGATTCCAATAACCATTTGTCTCTAGTGAAATACTTGGTGCATTCCTCTCAAACGTCTCTGCAAAATATACATAGAGTGCTCCCGCCGCTATTAAAACTGTTATTAGTACTCCGCCTATAGGAGATTTTTTCTTTCTGTAACCCAAACTATATTTCCTTCATTTTTGATTTTAAAATTTCGTTATCACTATTTATCAAAATAGTTCTCTCTACGTACGGAAGGTTCAAACCCTCTTTAATTATTTCGTACGCTTCACTAATATCTGCTCCTGATGATTGCAAATCATCATCACTTATTACAAACTGAGCAGTTTTTGAGGCATCTGTCAAAATCATATTTTTGAGCATTATTGCTTTTAATCTAAGAGTAGAGAGTGAAACCATATTCATTATAGATTTGTTACATAATCTGTAATCAGCACCATGCTTTATCAACTCACTAACTGTAGCAAAAATTGTACCATCAACATCACTGTTTATAAACCCGTCAAACCTTTTCAAAAGCCCAGCATACAACGCTGTTGCCATCTTAGCGTTTATAGTTATCTCATTTGATTTAAACAGCTCATAGAGTGATTCAGTTTCTAAATCCATATTTACAGTGAAATCAGCAGAACCCGGGATAATATTTCTTAGCTTATCAAACCATGGTAAAAAAGAGAGTGCATTGTCTACATCTCCTGATTCACAAACTATCGAAACTTTTTTATGCATTCTAAGAATATGCGTATAAAGTGCGCTAGCCTCAGCGAATGAGTCGCTACTTGTGAGAATAACAATATGTTTGGCACTATCTATTGCTTCTAGTGAAATCACGTATCTACTCTTTTTTTGAAATTATATACTATAAACGATTTCCTTCCTATTTCCTATTCATTTTATAAACATAAGCAAGGACTTCAGCAACTGCTCCAAAGAGTGCCTCGGGTATAGGCTTGTCCACATCAACCTCAGCATATAGACTGCGTGCTAGTGGTGGGTTCTGTACTATATGTACATTGTTTTCACGTGCAATCTTTTTAATCTGCAGTGCGATATTATCCATTCCCTTAGCTATAACTAGAGGTGCGTGAGATTTCTGTTCATCATATTTTATAGCTACTGCGTAGTGAGTTGGATTTGTAATGATTACATCTGCATTAGGAACCTCAGCCATCATACGTTTACGTGAGGCTTGCATCTGAATTTGACGAATTTTAGACTTGACTAATGGATCCCCCTCCATATTTTTCATCTCATCCTTTACCTCTTGTTTACTCATCTTCAGACCATCAAAATACTGTTTCCTAACAATAATAATATCAATCATCGCAAATACGAAAATAATTAGAAGCATTACAAATGCGATAATAATCATCTTATCTTTTAACCACTCTAACTGATCAGCCAAACCAAAGAGTGCAACCGTTGGAAGCTCAATAATAAAATAAAAGAAGAATACAAATCCAACACCAAGGGTAGTAAAAGACTTAAAGGTAATCTTTACACCCTCTATCAATTTTTTCATAGAGAAAAGATTTTTGGTTCCCTTGATTGGATCTATTTTTTTCAAGTCAGGTACTATTGCTTTAGTTGTAAAGAGAAATCCAAACTGAGCAAGAGCTGCGATAACACCAGATATAGCAACTGCAATTGCCAATGGCATAATAATAAGTAAAAATTCTCTTACTGTAACAATAGCTATCTCAACCATAAATAGTCTATCTAGAGGCATACCGATTAAAGAGAAGTAATACTGAAACAGCAGAAGCATATGCTTCGCCATGTATGGGAAGAGCATAAGAGTGGCAAGTATGGCAACAAAAAGAGTTGCTACACCCGAAGCATCTTGAGATTTTGGGACATTGCCTTCTTTACGGGCGTCCTCTATCTTCTTGGGGGTGGGTTCTTCTGTCTTTTCCTGATCATCAGCCATAACATTACCTTTACATTCACTATATGAGCAAAGCCCATATAGTGATCGCTAGCCGCTCGGGCACTTTTTGCTAAAGCATTATGCAAAAAATCACTAAATGATTTTTTGTAAAAGCTAGTTACTCCTCACTCATCTTCATAGATAAATCTATCCAGTTCGCCTGATGAATTAACGAACCGCTGCTTATTGCATCTACACCACTTTTAGCATAAGACTCAATAGTCTCAAGTGAGATGTTTCCACTTGCTTCTAAGAGTATATGCGGGAAGTTCTCATCTCTGTGAGCTACAATCTCTGAGATTTGCTCAGGAGTCATATTATCACACATTACTATGTCAGCACCGGCACCCATAGCCTCTTTAGCTATTTTAAATGTTTCTGCTTCTATCTCTATCTTAGTAGTGAATGGTATATTTTTTCTAGCAAGTTTAATGTAAGTGTTTAAATCTTTTATAGTTTTAAGGTGAGTATCTTTTATCATCAAAGAATCATCAAGACCCATTCTATGGTTCACCGCACCACCAACTTTTGTAGCATACTTTTCAAAAACACGAAGTTGTGGTCTAGTCTTTCTTGTATCTAATAGTTTTACACCGTATGGAACTATAATATCTGCATATTTTTTTGTAAGTGTGGCTATTGAGCTAGCATGAAGAAGCATATTTAATATAGTTCTCTCATTTCTTAAAAGTGTATGAGAACCTCCTCTTATTATTGCTAGTATCTCGCCCTCTTTAAAGCTCTCACCATCATGCTTCCCCCAGACAATATCAAGACCTTCAATCTCTGCTAAAACATTGATATATTTTTCACCGGCAACAACACCGTCACTCTTGGCAATAATATCAGCCTTAGCATCAATAGCAGGCTCAACAAGAGCATACAGGTCACCACGTCCAACATCTTCAGCTAATGCCGTTTTTACAAACTCTTTAATCATAATGCCAACATCCTTTCCAGTGCAATTTTAGCCCATTTCTGAGTATTTTCATCTATCTGAATCTCATTTATTGGTTCACCATCATCTATGGCCTTTAGAGTAAGGTAAACATCTTCCAATGTCGTTTCATTCATTGTTGGACACTCAGGTTTAGTAGATGATAGAATATAAGTATTTTTAGGGCGAAGTCTACTCACCATATTAAACTCAGTACCAACCGCTACTTTTTGTTCAGGGTCCAACTCTTTTATATACTTAATAAGTTGAGAAGTTGAACCAACAAAGTCAGAAGCATCACAAATAGCCGGATCACACTCCGGGTGAACAGCTATCAATATACCCGGGAATTTTTTTCTATAAAAATCTATATCATCGACACTAAAGAGTTGATGTACAGAACAGAAACCGTCAAAACAGATTATATCTGCTTCATTCAGATCCTTCCCATCACCTAAAACACAAGATTTTAGTCCCATCTGGTTTGCTATATTTTGTCCTAAACATCTATCTGGAACAAAAAGAATTTTTTTACCCTCTTTTAGAGCACTGGTTATAATCTTCTTTGCATTTGAACTCGTACATACTAGTCCACCCATCTCGCCAACTTTAGCTTTCACCTCTGCACTTGAGTTTATATATGTAATCGGTAAAATATTGTCATTTGGTATTCCACTCTCATTCATAGATTTAACAGCTTCATCATACTGAACACCGGTTATCATACTTGCCATTGCACAACAAGCAATTTTCGGCATTACAACACGTTTATTCGGGCTAAGTACTTTTACACTTTGACCCATAAAACCAACACCGCAAAACAGAACAAACTCTGCATCATCATCACGCGTTCTT
>JBDLHW010000054.1:0-10619 GCA_039715155.1 Campylobacterota bacterium
GTGTTTTTCTCATTTTGGTTTACTTCATCATATGACTTTATACTTATACCGTCATTTTCCAGTTTTTTAAGTATTCCACCCATGCAGTGTTCTATTACCTGCTGCTCTTGATGCAGATAGTTTCTTATCTCTTTAAGTTGTTGAAGAGGTGTGAGCTTGTCAGCACCGGAGACAATGATTCCAGCTGCAAAAAGTTTTTTAAGACCTGCAACACGAATCATGTAAAACTCATCTAGGTTTGTACCGTAGATAGCAAGAAATTTTAGACGCTCTAAGAGCGGTAGTGACTCATCTTGAGCCTGCTTTAAAACTCTTGTGTTGAACTGCAACCATGAAAGCTCACGGTTATTATATAAGTTTGGATTTTTTAAGTTGATAATCACGCATCGTTCCTCAATAATAAATCATAATAGTTTTATTTTGTCTTATTATATCAAATAGTTCTTTTTATTGGATTATACCGGTTCCTTTATAGTTGGCTGAGTGATATATAGTAACACCATTTTTACGTCCGTAGTACTTAAGCAGCAGTTTTTGCAATGTTGGCTCAATTGAAGGAGAAAACCAAGCATTATTACTTGTGGCAATTACAAAGTCCACCTCTCCCTCATATATCTCTTGGCATGTAGCTTCATAACAGATGGCGTTTCTGAACTTTACACCCTTGATTGTGAAGTCAGTCGGTTTATCGGCTATTACAAAATCACTCGCTCCGCTAAAGAAGGTATCATTTATAAACTTTTGTGCAAATTTTGGAAGTGGAATATACTCCCCAAATGGAACTAAAACAAGTTTTTTGGCTATCTCATATCTGCCATCTTGGAACATATATGTAACGTTATAGTTATGTCCATTTTCGTTGAGAAGGGAACCGGCAATTATTGTAATATCTTTTGATAGATACTCAAGTGATTGAATTAGCTTTGGTGATCTGTTCATATAGAGCGGAAAAACTGATTCTGGAAATACAATGACATCATACTTCTTTTTTACTGCATCTCTAATCTCTTCGTAGGTCATTTTAACTGTTGGAGTAAAGGCCTCTCTTGTCCATTTGACATCTTGTTTAATGTCTGTGTGAACAAGCTTGATTTTTAGGTCACTCTCTTTTTGTGCAGGTGTATTAAAATTAAATGCTAATAGGATGAGTAAAAGAGGTGCAAATTTATAGGGTTTTTTTACATATTCTATAAGAGAGAGGGATACTAAAACAATTATGAGTTGATACTTGAAAATTCCTATATAACTATCAACAAATATAAGTTCAATCTGTAACCAGTTCCAGTCAAAAGGCTCAAAGAAACTAAGTCCAAAAAGTAAAGCAGCACGTATATATGCCTTGTTTGTAAAGTATAAGGGCGCAAAAAAGAGCAGGTAGATGACCCCAAAACTAAAAGTGATAATCGGTGTCATATATCCAACACCCTGATACTCAAAACTATAACCAATCCAGTAGAACCATAAAAGACCGATTAAAAAACCGGCGATTAATATAGAACGTTTAGGAATATAGAGAAAAAGGGCGAGAGCACTGACTCCAAATAGAGTGTTTATAAGTCTGTTTGTTAGGCCGTACTCTTCAAAATATATAAATGCGCTAAATAATAGTGCGGTTAAAATTCCAAGTAAAATAGTCTGTATAGTTTTATTCATAGTGAAATTGTACTAAATTTAATAGAGATTTAGAATAACTTATGTATAATCTCCGCAATTTTATATAACAAAGGAAGTTAGAGCATGGAAATTATCTCTCAACTATTACCATTCATATTTTTAATCGCAATTATGTATTTTGTGATTATTCGTCCACAGCAAAAAGAGGCTAAAAGATTAGAGGAGATGAGAGAAGATCTCAGTAAGGGTGATAAAGTTATCACTAATGGTGGCTTTATAGTAGTAGTTCATAAAGTTGAAGAAAACTTTTTAAGTGTTAAAATGAATGACGACGTTATTGCAAAAATCACAAAAGACTCTATCGCTAAGAAGTATGAGGATGAAGCTTAATTATCGCATAGTCATATTCGCATTAGCGATAATTTTCGGTATCGGATTCTCTGCACCATCTCTGCTACAGCTAGATGATGGAAAGAAAGTTACTCTAGGTCTTGATCTTCAAGGTGGACTTCATATGCTTCTTGGTGTAAAAACTGAGGAAGCTGTAAAGTCACGTATAAAATCAATCGCTGCGAGTGTAAAACATTTTGCAGATAGAGAAGATGTTCTAATAGACAACCTGATATTTGACGAGTCCAGTGTGAGTTTTGAAGTTCTTGATACTGATGAACTTCCTAAAGTAAAAGAGTTTTTAGCAGAAGTTGAAGGCTCTGATATTGCTAACATTGGTGAACTTTTAACTCTTACTTTAACGCCAGAGGAAGTTGTAAAAACTGAAAAAGAAGCAATCTCTCAAGCAATTGAGACTATCAGAAACAGACTCGATCAGTTTGGTCTTGCTGAGCCTGTAGTTGCTCGTCAGGGTGAAGAGAAGATTCTTGTTCAGTTAGCCGGTATTAAAACGCAAGAGGAAGAGCAGCGTGCTCGTGAGCTTATCTCACGTGCTGCAAAACTCGAACTTATGGCAGTTGATGAAGAGAGGGCAGCTCGTGTTTATAACATGAGTGATGCTGATGCTGCGGAGTACGGCGATGTGATTCTGAGTGATGTTAAAAACCCTGAAATCAAGTATCTTGTACGTGAGATTCCTATCTTAGATGGTGGAATGCTAACAGATGCTTCAATGGGATTTGATCAAAACAACAGACCTCTCATCAACTTCAAGTTAAATGCAGAAGGCGCTGAAATATTTGGTGACTTCACTGGTAGAAGCGTTGGCAAACGTTTAGCTGTAGTACTTGATGGAAAGGTCTACTCTGCTCCAAATATCAATGAGCGTATTGGTGGTGGTTCTGGTCAGATTTCTGGAAGCTATACTGTTATGGAGGCAAAAGATTTAGCTATTGCTCTTCGTTCAGGTTCACTCTTAGCTCCTATATATATGATGGAAAAACGCTCAGTAGGACCAAGTCTTGGTGCTGATAGTATTAAGGCAAGTTTAGTAGCACTTGTTGGCGGATTTATTTTAGTAATCATCTTTATGGTGTTTTATTATAGAGCTGCCGGTGTTATTGCAAATATTGCACTTATCTCTAATCTCTTTATTATATTGGCTGTAATGAGTCTCTTTGGAGCTACTTTGACACTTCCTGGTATGGCTGGTATCGTTTTGACCGTTGGTATGGCTGTTGATGCGAATGTTATTATCTCAGAGCGTATACGTGAGCTAGTCTATGAGGGTAAATCTATGCATAAAGCTATAGAAGATGGATACTCAAATGCAATGCGTGCGATTTTGGATGCAAACATTACAACTCTTATCGCAGCTGTAGTTCTCTATGCTTATGGAACAGGTGCGATTAAAGGCTTTGCTATCACTATCTCTATAGGTATTTTGGCTTCTATGCTTACTGCAATTCTTGGTACTCATGGAATCTATCAGATGTTAGAAGAGAGAATTACTAAAAGTAAAAACAACCGTTTCTGGTTTGGGATAAAGGATTCAAAATGAAGCATTTTTTCATCGAAGATGAATCTTTAGTGATTGAGTATGGTTTGGACTTGTTCAAATTATGCGAGAAAAAGAAGGTCTAGTTATGGAATTTTTTAAATATACAAAAACCTTTAATTTTATGGGTAAGTCGAAAATTGCTATGGTTTTTTCTATAGTTTTAGTTTTAGCCTCTTACGCTCTTTTAGCAACTAAAGGTCTTAACTATGGTGTTGACTTTGCCGGTGGTACCATTGTCCAGGTTAAATATGATACAACTGCACCTATAGACACAATGCGTGATAAACTTAAAGAGAATGAGCTTTTTAGTGGGGCATCTATTACGGAATTTGGTTCACCTGATGAGGTTGTTATCCGTATGAAGAGTACAACCGGTAGTGTTACTGTAGATATCGGTGATGTTACACGTGAGGCTCTTAAAGGGAGTGGAAACTTTGAGATTCGTCGTGTTGATATTGTTGGCCCAAAAGTAGGTTCCGAACTAAAAGAGAAAGGAATTATGTCCCTTGTTTTAGCAGTTATAGGGATTTTAATCTACGTTGCATTTAGATTTGAGTGGCGTTTTGCCGTTGCTTCTATCGTTGCACTTGTTCATGATGTCTCTATCGCTTTAGGTGCTATTACACTTGTCGGATTAGATGTTAACCTTGATGTTTTAGCCGCACTTCTTACGATTTTAGGTTACTCACTTAATGATACCATCATCGTATTTGACCGTATACGTGAGGGTGTGACTAACAATAGAAATGGTGAGTTGGCTGATACAATTAATGAATCTGTTACAAGAACATTGGCAAGAACAACACTGACATCTCTTACAACTTTCTTTGTTGTATTTACACTCTTTATGTTTGGTGGTGAGATCATTCACGCCTTTGCATTTACACTGCTTGTCGGTGTTGTTGTGGGTACATACTCATCAGTTTTTGTTGCTTCTCCAATCTTGCTTTGGTTTGGTTTTGATGTTAAAAAGTATCATGAAAAACTAGCTGCGAAAGCTAAACGTGAAGCTGAAAAACAGAGAATGCGTGAGCAATATGAATCAGGTATTATGTAGGTTTAAACACTTTTTTTTCAGTTTTATCCCCAATAACTTGGGGATAATCCCTCTTCAGTCATCCCTTAAGATACTTTTTGTATAATCTCTCTAATAAATTCGAATAATATAAGACACTAGTGTCGCGGGCTTACTGCCGAAGTAAACTCAGCGTTAGCGTAGCATGTGGAATTCACTTCCATGTGCGTGATAAATAGATGGGGGAGGAGTCCTCTTGAATTTATGCAATAAATTAAAGGATATGACATATGGATTGGGGAAAAGTAATATACGTGTTTTTTTCATTGATGAGTTTAACATCAATAGCTGGTTTTCTATACGAACATACTCCAGTGGCACTTTTTGTAGCTGCTAGTTTGAATCTTGTTTCAACATTTTTAAAGATTGGTGTGAGAAATTTACTTTCAGCAGAGCTTCTGGCATCGTCATTGGTAGCAGACTTACATCTTATCCCTGCATTTATATATCTGGTAGTTGTTGGAAACTTAAACTGGGCTATTGCACTTGCAATCGGTGCTCTTATAGCTAACCTGTTCTCAATGGCTCTTGTTCTCATAGAGAGCTCAAAATCACACGACGAGTACTAATCATTATTAGTCCGACAAATGAGCAAGCACCACACTTATGCTTTAGCAACGGTAGTGTCGGCATTTAGTGCCAGAAGCCCATTTGTCTTCGCTGGCGCCGCTGAGGCGACTAAAGCTTGACTCCTCTGGAGTCAGATTTTATACTTAGATAGGAATTACAAATTTGGAATACAACTCTCAAACGATAGAAAAAAAATGGCAGAACTATTGGAGTGAAAACGATAGTTTTGAACCGAGTGAAGACTTTAGTAAAGAAAAAAAATATATTTTAAGTATGTTCCCTTTTCCGAGCGGACGCCTACATATGGGGCATGTTCGTAACTACTCAATAAGTGATGCTTTTGCACGTTACCACCGTCAACAAGGTAAAAATGTTCTTCACCCTATAGGGTTTGACAGTTTTGGTATGCCTGCTGAAAATGCAGCTATTAAAAATGGCTCACACCCTAAGGGCTGGACTTACGATAATATTGACTATATGAAAAATGAGTTCAAGTCTCTGGGCTTCTCATTCTCTAAAAAGAGAGAGCTTGCAACGAGTGATGAACTCTATACTAAGTTTGAGCAGGGCTTTATCATCGATATGTTTGAGAAAGGTCTTTTGTATCGTGAAAAAGGTCTTTTGAACTGGTGTCCTCATGACCAGACTGTTCTAGCAAATGAGCAGGTTGTTGATGGATGCTGCTGGAGATGTGATACTCCAATCGTTAAAAAAGATATGAATCAGTACTACTTTAAAATCACTCAGTACTCTGATGAGCTTTTAGAAGATTTGAAAAAACTTGAGGGTGGCTGGCCTAAACAAGTTCTGACTATGCAGGATAACTGGATAGGAAAATCTAACGGTCTTGCCTTTGATCTGTTTTTTGATAATGAGTCTAAGAGTAAGTTAAATGCAGCTTACGAGAGTTTTGATGTTTTTACAACACGTCCTGATACTATTTACGGCGTGTCATATACTGCCTTAGCTCCTGAACATGAAGTCGTTACTTATATGATTGAGAACAAGCTTTTAAGTGAAGATGTTATCGCAGAGATTACGAAGATGAAAAATACTTCATCGATTGATAGACAAAAGGAAAAAGCAGGGCTTCCTCTTGGTCTTGATGTAATTCACCCACTTACAGGTAAAAAAGTTCCAGTCTGGATAGCTAACTTTGTCCTTATGGATTACGGTTCAGGTGCTGTAATGGCAGTTCCTGCACACGATGATAGAGATTATGATTTTGCTAAGAAGTATGACCTCCCTATAAATGCAGTTATAAAACCAAAAGATACAGAGTCTGATGTTTCAACTGCTGCATTTACTGAGGTTGGAGAGCTTTTTAACTCTGGCGAATTTGACGGAATGAACTCTAAGAAGTCTCAATACAACATCATTAAGATGTTTGAAGCCAAAGAGATTGGTAAAAAGACTACTAACTATAAACTAAAAGATTGGGGAGTCTCACGTCAACGTTACTGGGGTGCTCCGATTCCTTTTGTTCACTGTGACTCTTGTGGGATTGTTATGGAGAAAAAAGAGAACCTTCCAATCGCACTTCCTGATGATGTTGAGATTAACGGTGAGGGAAGTCCTTTAGAGAATCACCCTACATGGAAACACTGCTCTTGTCCATCTTGTGGTAAAGATGCAATACGTGAGACTGATACTATGGATACATTTGTTCAGTCATCTTGGTACTTTCTGCGTTTTTGTGCATCTCCTGAGAACTGGGAGAAAGAGGCTTTCTCTTCTGAGCAGATGAAGTACTGGATGGGAGTTGACCACTATATCGGTGGGATTGAGCATGCAATTTTACACCTTTTATATGCAAGATTTTTCACAAAAGTGTTCCGTGATTTAGGTTATGTGGATTTTGATGAGCCTTTTGAGAAGCTTCTGACTCAAGGAATGGTACTTAAAGATGGTGCTAAGATGTCTAAGTCAAAAGGAAATACAGTTGACCCTGATGCAATCATAGAAAAATATGGTGCAGATACTGCTAGACTCTTCATACTTTTTGCAGCACCGCCGACTCAAGAGTTAGAGTGGAATGATAGTGCAGTTGAAGGCTCATACAAGTTTATAAAAAGATTTTTTGATAGAAGCTCAAACATTGTTAAAACTGACACTATTCCTAAAATAGACCACAGCCCTTTAAGTAAAGAGGAAAAAACTGCTCGCAAGAAAGTGTACGAAGCACTGCAGCGTGCAAATGATGTCTACAGTGAGCGTTACACTTTCAACACAATGATTGCAGGTGTAATGGAGGCTATGAATGCTCTGAACACTCAAAGTAATCCTGATGTATGGAGTGAAGGTTACTGGATTTTAAGCTCTATCATGGAGCCAGTTATTCCTCATACTGCTTGGGAGATAAGCAACGAGTACTTCTCGCTTAACAATCTTGGACCTCAAAAGATAATCGAAGAGGTTTTTGTTGAAGATAGTATCACTCTTGGTGTCTCTGTAAATGGAAAACGCAGAGGTGAGGTTGAAGTAGCAATAGATGCATCAAAAGATGAGGTTTTAGCTGCTGCAAAAGAAGAAGCGGCAAAATGGCTTGAGGGTAAAGAGATAGTCAAAGAGATTGTTGTACCTAAAAAGCTTGTTAACTTGGTTATAAAAGGCTAATAATGAGATTATATTCACAGTTTATAAAGGTGTTAGTACTTATTTCAATCGTAACACTATTTTCTGCATGTGGATATAAACCAAGTGCCAAGTACTCACGTGAGGTTGTTGGTGAGAGAATTAGTACAAGTGTGACAATTTCAGCACAAGATCCTGAAAATACTGTAATAATTAAAGATGCGGTTGATAGCGCTATAGTTGAAGTTTTTCATGCATCCCTCACTTCTAGAAGCTACTCTGATACACATCTAAGTCTAAATATATCCCCTCCATCATATACTCCAGTTCAATACAATAATGACGGATATGTAATTGCTTATCGTACAACAATTACCTTGATTGTTATAAGAGAGACAAGTGGAGTGAAAAAGAGATACTCTACAAAAGGAACCTATGACTTCTCAATAGTTCCAAATGCAGTAATAACTGATCAAGAGAGATTTGATGCGATTAAGTTTAGTGCTGCTAAAGCTATTTCTGCCTTTGTCGCAAAAGTATCAGCAGAGGGTTCTAGAAAAAAGAAGTAAGAAAGGATTTACATGACTATACAGAGCATTATTAAAAAAGCTATAAAAAGACTTGAATTAGAGGGAAAACTCTTAACACCGGACTTTTACGCTGAAGCTTTTTGTAAAGAGGCTAATAAAGCTGGAATGGCTGTTGAAGATTGTAATCACCTTGATAAGTTTAAAACAACTCTCAATAAAGAGTTTCAAAAAGATCTGACACAGTATAGAGTTAAGACCATGAACGAGCTTGTTCGTTTTTTAATCTCTAAAGTAAATAGAACAAACCCTACACAATGTGCAGATGTTCTTGAAGCACAGAGTCATCTACTAAAGAGAGTTTTTCAGGCTATAGAAGTTCTTCATAACAGAGAAGCTACGGCTCTGGCTAAAAAAAGTATTGACCTTCTTAATAACTCTCCCAAAAGTACTCAAATAGATCAGTTCAGACAGTTGTGGGTAAATTTCCTAACAACATATGATGATACATTTTTAGAAAAACTGAGAGCTCTTGGAAGTGTAGAAAATAGTGATTTAAAGAAAACTGTTGAGAACTTACATATATCTGTTGCTAATTCAGATGCTGTAGCTAATGACATGAGTCTTGCTAAAATATCATCGCTTCTTATCTCATCTTTAGTGCCATCAATCGCATCAAGTGTAAATGACAAAATAGCAGTGCTGAGTGAAAAAATAAGAACTAATCCATCTCTTTTAGAGAGTGTTAGTATAGAGAGTGAGATAAAGAGTGCAATCTCACTTAGAATTTCACTTGATAAAGAGAGTGTAAAAGAGATGGTCGAGTCCCTTGATGGAGTTCTCGATAAACTCTCTCACAGAATTATAGACATGATAGAGCAGTCCGATAATTCAACAGTAGAGATTCAGGCTATAAAAAAAGAGCTAAAAACATATGATGAGGGCTCTATAAAAAACTTTAAAGTAGCACATAAGAAGTTGTATACTATTGCTGTTGCCTTAGAGGAAAATACTCAACTGCTTAGTAAAGATTTAAAAGGGCATTCAAAAGAGGTGGCACTGCTAAGTAGAAAAATTAATCAGCTAGAAAGAGAACTTGAGTCTGCGAAACAGGAATCAAAAGAGGATTTTTTAACAAAGCTTTTTAACAAACGTGCACTCGATGAGTTCATGGAGATAAAAGAGGCTGAGTTTAAACGTTATGAGAGGAATTTTTCTGTTGTGATGTTTGATATAGACCACTTTAAAGAGGTAAATGACAATTTTGGACATGAAGCCGGTGATGCCGTGCTTACAGCCTTTGCTAAAATACTGAAAAAAGAGTGTAGAACGGGGGGTACTGTTGGACGATTTGACAGGGAAGAGCTTTTAGCAATTTTAAGTGAAACAGACACAGAGGGCGGAGCTGTTTTTGCTGAAAAAGTAAGGAAACATGTGCAAAAAGCCCGCTTTATGTATAAGGGTGATCGTATAGAGGTGACGATCAGTGCTGGTGTCTCTGAGAGAGTAAAACATATATCACTCCAAGCTGCACTTAATTCTGCTGATGAGTATCTTTATCAAGCAAAAAACGGTGGCAGAAACCAAGTAGGGTATAAGAAGTAGCAGTGTTACAAAAGTTTTTAAACGACAAGCCACTCTATTATGACAAGATAGATTACACTCGTATGCCTAGAGTGTATGAAAAGATTAGAGCTGAGTTTAACACTCCGAAAATTATACACTTGATCGGCACAAATGGAAAGGGTACAACAGGGCGTTTTTTGGCTACTGCTTTACACTCTTTAGGGTTTTCTACCGGGCATTACACATCTCCTCATATTTTAAACTTCAATGAAAGAGTTTGGCTTAATGGTGCAGATGTAAGTAATGAAACTCTTGACTCTGCTCATAGGCAATTATTAAAAATCTTAACAAAAGAGGATGCTGATTCCCTCAGCTATTTTGAGTATACAACGCTTTTGGCAATGTGGATATACCAAGGTTTAGACTATGTTGTTTTAGAAGCAGGATTGGGTGGAGAACATGATGCAACCGCTGTATTTCCTAAAGAACTGACACTTGTAACTCCAATAGATATAGATCATCAGGCATTCTTAGGAGACTCAATAAAAGAGATTGCAAATACAAAGCTAAATGCAGTTCAAAAAGTGGCTATTTTGGCAAATCAGAAGCATGAAGAGGTTTATGAAGTAGCAGAAGATATTGCGGCTAGAAGAGCTGTTGTATTTAATAAAGTTGATGATTATATAGATAGTGAAGATATTGCTAAAATTGAAGATATTAGTAAAGAGTTGTCACTTGCACC
>JBDLHW010000055.1:0-10541 GCA_039715155.1 Campylobacterota bacterium
GCAGTTCTTGGCGGTATGGCTCTGTTTTTCATGAGTATCGGTATGGGTATTCCTCTGATAGTTGTTGGTGTGAGCGCAGGCAAGTTTATGCCTAAGCCAGGGGCTTGGATGACTATGGTTTCAGCTATATTTGGTGTTATGATGCTAGGTGTTGCTATCTGGATGCTTGAGAGAATCGTGGATGAGTATATCACTATGCTTCTCTATTCGATTCTTGGAATCGGTTTTGCAGTCTATCTTGGTGCTTTAGAGAAGGGTGGTCATATCTTTAAAAAGAGTGTAGCTATAGTCCTTTTTGCCTACTCTTTAGCACTTCTTATGGGTGTTCTTGGCGGATCAAAAAGTATGGCTAGACCACTGGAGTTCTTAAAACCGCAAGCTGTAACAGCCATGATAAAAACTGAGGCTTCACATGCAGAGTTTGTAAAAATAACTTCAATAAAAGAGCTAGATGATATCTTGGCTAAAAACAAGGGTAAGAAAATTATGCTTGACTTTAGTGCTGAGTGGTGCACTGTCTGTAAAGAGTTAGAAGAGGTTACTTTTTCCGATGCAAAAGTCAAAGCTAAAATGGATGAGTTTGTTTTAGTGCAAGCGGATGTGACTGCAAATGGTGAGAGCGAGAAAGCACTTAGCCAAAAGTATGGAGTTTTTGGTCCTCCGGCAATTGTATTTTTTGATAAAGAGTCAAATGTACAAAAATCTAAGACAATTATAGGTTTTATTGGGCCAGATGAGTTTTTAACACATCTAGAAAAACTTTAAGATAGTAGCATGCAAAAAACCATTTTAATAATAGCTTTCTTATTTAGCTTTGCATTTGGAGATATAGAGTGGATATATGACTATGATGATGCAGTTGAGATTGCTCAAAAAGATAAGAAGATGATTATGGTTATGCTCTCTAGTGAGGGCTGTCCTGCATGTAAGTATATGAAAGAGAATGTACTGAAAAACGATAATGTATCAAAAATTGTAAAGAAAAGTTATGTAGCCGTCTATTTAGATATATATAAAAGTTTTCTTCCTGATGAGTTAACATACTTTGCTACGCCAACATTTTATTTTTTAGATAGTGATGAAAAGGTACTACATAAAACTGTTGGTGGAATAAACGCTCAATCTTTTTTAGATGAGATTGAGCTCATTGAATAGTTAAGACTCTACAATAGCTGCAACTCTTACAGCGCTTCCATGCTCTAAATACTCTCTGAGTTCCTTAGAGTCTAAGAGGAAAGTCTCTCTCTTGTACTCTTTGTATGCCTTTAGAAGATTCTCTACTGTTACATCCTCTTGAAGAAACTCCGGGTGCATAGTTCTTCCTTTATACTTTTTAAACATAATATTACCTAAGCCAACCTCTTTTATTTTTGCAAGTTTTCTCACAATAAAATAGTCAATAGGTTTTGCAATATAGCTAAGTATAAAAGGAATACCGATAAGTGAAGCTTCAAGAGTAGCTGTACCACTGCATATAAAACCAAAATCTGCGTTTAACATCTCTTTATGTGCATCTTCTCTCACTTCAAAACCGGAGATATCCCCATAAAGCTCTTTTATCTCTTCTTGTGAAAATATCTTAGGAATAATAAGGATAGCATTTATGTGTAAAAACCCTCTGATTTTCCTATAGACAGGCATAAGTTTACTAATCTCTGCTTTTCTGCTACCAGGCATAAAAACTACATTTTCTACTGTTTCATTTAACTCTGTTTTAAATTCAGTGATTTGGTCAAGCAGAGGATGTCCAACATACTCAATTGGAGCTACTTGAGAGTAGTAATCTTTCTCAAACGGTAGGATTGAGCACAGTTTATCTACAGTCTGTTCCAAAACAGGTATACGGCCTTTACGCCACGCCCATGCTTGAGGCAAGATATAGTAGATAATCTCTTTATTTGGGTAGAGTTTTTTGATTTTTTTAGCTAGTGGAAGATTGAATCCAGATGAATCTATAAGTAGAACTTTATCTACGTCCTCAGCTAACTCAACCATTTGTGCATTTAAGTCAAAAAAGAATCTTAGTTTCATGATGGCATCTACAAAACCCATAACAGCTAAACTTCTCAAATCAACTATAGGTTCACCAAGCTCTTTGTCAAAGATTCCGACAAACTCTACTTCTTCATGAAGTTCATTTTTTAGAGATTTTAAATGAACATTTGCAGAGTGCTCTAACGCCGATACTAATATTTTCATGATCCACCATCTCCGTGAGTTTGAAAGCTATCATCATAACTCTCCTGCAGACCGTCTTCTGTGTATTCGTATAGAAAAGTTGTTAAGTTTTCTATATCCTCGTCACTTAAGTCAACTGCATAAGCTATCATCATCTCTTGTTGTTGATTGTCTGATATTTTATCACGAAAACGGTTTAACTTGTATGCCAAATACCCTTTTGCTCTGTTCGCAAGGTATGGATACCTATGCATACCTTCTGCTTTATGTCCATGACAGCTATAACAACCTTTACTTAGATATAGAGTTTTTCCCTTCTCATAAGAAGTTTTTGCATATGAACAGGAGTAGATTAAAACAAATAACATAACAAAACGCATACATTAAGCCTTTATGATTTATAATACGCTCATTATATCTAAGGTGGTCTGAAATGGTTATATCAAATGCAATTATTTGTGATATCAATGGTGAGAGAGAAGCAGATATTCGTATAGAGGATGGTTTGATTAAAGAGATTGGCAAACATTTAAGTGATCCAGAGATACTAGATGCTAAAGGTGCTTATTTTATTCCATCATTAGTAGATACTAACGTGAGACTGCATGACTCAACGTTAAACTCAAAGAATATAAAAGCCATCTCTGAAGAGGCTATAAAAGGTGGAGTAGGGCATATAATCTTAAATGCAGACTCTAAGCCCGCTATCGACAATGAGATTGTCTTAGAGTTTGCTCAGAACTCTCTGAATGATCTCAGCGGTGCAAAGATTGACTTGATGTTAAATACTCTGCAAGAGGATGCAACACTCAGTAATATAGCAATACTTCTAAAACGCGGTGCAGTGGCTCCATATATGAGTACAATCGCGAAAAATGATGTTGCTATTAAGATTGCCGAGTATGTTCAGATGTATGGTGTTACACTCTTTTGTAAGGCAGAAGACAACTCTCTGATTAACAGTGGTGTAATGCTTGATGGCGACGTGAGCTCAAAACTTGGTCTTGCAGGTATCCCAGACTTGAGTGAAGTTCTTCATGTCTCACGTATGATAGAGATTGCAAGACATTTTAAAATCAAGATACTCTTTAAATCAATCGCCTCACCTCGCTCTATCTCCCTGATCTCTAAAGCTAAAGAGGATGGTGTGGATGTCTGCTGCGAAGTCTCTATCCATCATTTAATATGCTCAGATGAGTCATGTGAAGGTTTTAACACTGCTGCAAAGCTTGACCCGCCACTGGCTTGCAGTAGTGATGTGGAGCTGCTCCAAAATGCTCTTAAAAACTCTCAAATAGATTGTTTAACATCTCTTCATCAGCCATCATCTCTAGTAAACAAAGAGGTTGCGTTTTATGATGCCGATTATGGTTGTGCAGCGATTGGTGATACACTCTCTCTTTACTACTCGAAACTTGTTAGAACAGGTATGATAAGTATGAGTGAGTTGATAAAAATGACCGTTGAAAATCCGGCAAAAAGTATAGGTAAAAAAATGGGAACTATAGAAGTTGGAGAAGAGGTGAATGCTGTTCTCTTTTACCAAAATGCAAGAACTATAGTAGAGAGTTCTCAATCACTTTATAACAGTGAAGAGCTCTCAGGTAAAGTAGCTATGAGTTTTGAAGGTAAAAAAGTAATTAAATTCTAATTACAGTTCTTCCTTTGGTTCACTGAAGTAAAAACCTTGAAACTCATCTATTCTTAACTCTTTACAAGCTTCAAAAATCTCTTTTGAGTGTACGAACTCAGCTATCGTTTTTATACCGAGCTCATTGGCAAAAAGGACAACTGTTTTTACAATTTTGTGGGCATTTATATCGCTGTCTATATTTTTGATTAGAGAGCCGTCAATTTTTAGATAGTTTGGTTTAATCTTCATCATATATGAGAAGTTGGAGTAACCCGTACCAAAGTCATCTATAGCTATTTGAGCACCCATCTCTTTAATCATATTTATGAACTCTTCAATCTCAGGAAGGTTATATAAATCATCAGACTCAACAAGCTCAAAAACTACCTTTGAAGGTGCTTTACAGTTTTGCATTTTAGTCTTGATAAGAGCATAAACATCTTCATTGAGTATATCATCTGCTGTGATATTAATAGAAAATGCTTTATCTAACTCTCTAAATTTGGCAAAAGTTTTCTCGATAACAACCTTAGAGATACTACTATAGTGTTTTGTTCTTTTAGAGATGTCTAAGAAAAAGTAAGGAGATATGATTTCATCGCCATCTCTCATTCTAACTAATGCTTCGTACTTATTGATACTCTCACTTTTATCTACTATCGGCTGGTAATAAACAATGATGTCATTATTTTTTAAAGCATTTGAGACTCTGTTTATTATCTCTATATTATTGAAGTGTGTATCTTTTGTATTTTTCTCTTGGCTATAAACTACAAACTCTTTTCTATGTTTTTTAGCAAGACTTAAAGCCATATCAGCTTTTTCAAGCTTTTTGTCTCTGTCAAAACATATCCCGGCATACATGTCAACACTTATAGTTATATTTTCATTTTCAAGATTAAAGAGTGTATGCTCAATCTTATCAAGCATCGTAACAACAAAATTTTCAAACTCAGAAGTAGAGATGTTTTTGTCACTGCTTATAAGGGCAAATTCATCACTACCGACTCTAAATGCCATATAGCCTTTCTCTTTGGAGTACGGAGCATACTTAGCCGCAAGCCCTTTTAGTATGTAGTTACCAGTTTCAAAACCGAAGGCATCATTTATCTCTTTAAAGTTTCTAATATTAAAGATTGCAATAAAAGCATGAGGATTGTTTTGTACTTCTCTAAAGAGTGCATTGCGGTTTGATAAACCTGTGAGTTCATCTGTATATAACTGCTTAATAATCTGCTCTGTCTTATCTCTATTTTCACTTTCAAGTACATCATAGTGTTTCTCTAACTCAAGTCCCATCTCAATAATATTATGTTCAAGCACCACTAATGTGTCAATGGAAGTATGAGATCTTGCATTCTCTTTGTGAAGGGTAGAGAACTCTCTTGATTGAATCTTCTTTGTAATATTTTTGATATGTTTCATCTCATTTAAAAGATTTTGTGTACGTTTTCTTGTAATCAAAAAGATTATCAAAGAAGTCAAGAAGATAAGTACAAAATTTTTAAGTAGATGAGCATTAAAACTCTCTTTAAACTCTTCTAATGTTGTAAGGGTAAGTATATAGCCCATCGTCTGCTTGTTAAAATCAATAATAGGATAAGTATATAGTGTATAGGGCAGATCATTAATTGTAAGAGTCTGAATTTTCTTTGTAAAATCTATCTTCTTTATGTTATCAGTTGATATAGGCAGAGTCTTGTTTGCCAATATATAATCACCCACAATCTCTTTATCTTTAATGAAATTTGCATAATATTTACTCATAAGAGAGTTAGTGGATTTTTTTGTGTAAACTAAGAAAGAGTCATGTTTGGTTTTCTCTTTAAGAGTCTTAGGAATCCAGTCAATCTTTTTACCCAAAGAGAGTCCCCCAAGCATAGTCCCATCACTGTCAATAATTGGATGTGTAGCTCTATACCCAGCATATGTTTTACACATAAGAGCATGTGTACTGGACTTAAACGATGATGTGATCCACTCAATATCTGTTCTTACACTCGCCACATCTTTTCCAATAGACTTAAAGTTTGAGAAGTTTACAAAGGAGACTGCAGGAGGTTTGAAAAAATGAATCTCATAGGTTAGTTTTTCATCTTTAACTTTTTCCCAAATTGGACCTATATGTCCTTTGACTATCTCTGGATTATTTTCTCTATATCCTTTTATCACAGCTTTACTTAGAGAGAGCGTCTCTGCTAATATCTGAAGATTTTTTGCTTGAGCAGCGGTGAGGTTATTGAGTATTAGTTTATCTTTTTCGTAGTACTCTCTTTTTGCCTTTTCCAAACCTATAAAGTATCTAAAAGATTCATTCACTACAAAAAATGCTAAGGCAGTAATAGCAATGAGTAGTAGAGGTCTAGCAAAAAGTTTCATCTGTTCTCTTATTGTTATATTTGTTTAATTTTATATTTTTAGCGTATGATTAAGCTTAAAAAAATGTACTAAATTTTTATTTTATTCTTTTTGAGTAAAACTCTTTTTTATATTCAGCAAACCTATCTTCTAAAATAGCCTTTCGTACCTCTCTCATAAGGTTTAAGTAGTAGTGCAGGTTATGAATAGTTGCAAGTCTAAAGTATGTTATCTCACGTGCACGAAAGAGATGGTTTATATATGCTCTTGAGTAAGTCTTACATGTGAGGCATTCACACTCTGGATCAATTGGCAGTTCATCCTCTTTAAATTTTGCACCCTTAATATTCATCTTTCCAAAGGAAGTAAAGAGAGTTCCGTTTCTGGCATTTCTTGTAGGCATAACACAGTCAAACATATCAATACCGCGCTCTATATTTTCTATCAAATCTTCAGGAGTTCCAACACCCATGAGATATCTTGGTTTGTCAGTCGGCATATACTGAACTGTATGCTCAACTGTATCGTACATCTCATTATTGAGTTCACCAACACTAAGCCCACCAATAGCAAAACCGTCATAATCCATAGCGCAAAGCTCTGTCGCACTCTTGGTTCTAAAAGCCTTGTCAGTTCCACCTTGAATAATTGCAAAAATATTCTGCTCAGTTCCTATACCTTTAGCCTGATTATGGCGAAAATAATCAATAGATTCCTGAGCCCATGAGGTTGTTCTCTCAATACTGAGTGCGATTCTCTCTTGTGTTGCCGGAAGAGCAACTAAATCATCTAAAATCATCATAATGTCAGAACCGAGGTTATTTTGAATATCTATAACTTTTTTAGGTGTGAAGAAGTGTTTTGATCCATCAATATGTGAACGAAACTCAATACCGTCTGCCTTTGGTTTACTCATATCACTCAAACTAAAGGCTTGAAATCCGCCACTGTCGGTTAAAAAACTTTTTGGATACTTTGTAAAGCCGTGAAGTTTACCCATTTTAGCAACTGTCTTGTCACCTGGACGAAGGTACATATGGTAAGTGTTTGCAAGGATTATCTCAGCACCCAAGATGTTTAAAACATCATCAACATCAAGTGATTTGACACTTCCAATAGTTCCAACAGGCATAAAAACAGGTGTTTTAACAGTCGAGTGGGCTGTTTTTATAGTTCCCGCACGTGCATTTTTTGAAGTCGCTTCTAAAGTAAATTCCATAGTTGTTTGTATCCTAAACAGATTAAATTGTTTGACATTATATCATTCTAAGCGCCTTTATAGTAGAATCACCGAAATAATTTTTTCAAGGTGTATTAATGGCAACTGTAAGTATGAGTGATATCAAAAAAGGCGTACGTCTTATTGTAGGTGAAGTACCATATAAAATCGTTGAATTTCAACACGTAAAACCAGGCAAAGGTGCTGCGTTTGTACGTATGAAAATGAAGAGCTTTTTAAATGGTAAAGTTGTTGAGAAAACTGTTCACGCTGGTGATAAATTTGAAATACCTGTAATCGAGTATAAAACTATGCAGTATCTATATGATGATGGTGAGATGTACCAATTTATGGATAATGAGACGTATGACCAGTTAGGTCTATCTTATGAGCAGTGTGATGATGCTTCAAAATGGTTCAAAGATGGAATCAATGTTGATATTATCTTCTTTAAAAACAAAGCTATATCAGTACAAGCTCCTGAATTTATGGAACTTGTAGTAACTGATACTCCTCCAAACTTTAAAGGTGACACTTCAAGTGGCTCTAAAAAGCCTGCAACTCTTGAGACTGGTGCTGTTGTTCAAGTTCCTTATCACGTTCTGGTTGATGACTTAGTAAAAGTAAATACTGTTGACTCTGAATTCTTAGGAAAAGTTAAATAATTAATCTTCAAATTACCTCTTTTTAAATTCATTTTACTCTTTTAGATGAGTAGAATGAATCCTTACTTTAATTGAACCTATGTTAGAATAACATCAATGAATACAAAAATAATTATACTTTTGGCACTGCTCTTCTTAGCCGTAAACAGTGCGGTGTATACAATTACTGAAATAAATGAAAAACAGAGAATCAAGCTTGTTTTAGAAGATAATATTCAAACTCTAAAAACACATTATGAGATTCTGCTTCAAACGCAAAAGACTACTGCTGTAACCCTCTATCAGGCTACTATAGAGTTAGACAGAGTTCTCCAAATTATGTCAGAGGCTAATAGTGCTACAGATGATGAGAAAGCTCTGTTAAGAGAGGAGCTGCACAATATATTAAACTCTCGATATAGCAGGGCAAAACAGAAGGGTGTGTTACAGTATCAATTTATACTTCCAAATAACGAGTCATTTTTAAGAATGCATAAGCCAGAAAAATTTGGTGATGACCTTACAGATATAAGAAGTGACTTTAGATATACAAATGCAACAAAAAAACCAGTTCGTGGGTTTACTCAGGGTAGAACAGCTCACGGTTTTAGAAATACCTTTCCCCTCTTTAATAGAAGTGGTGAACATGTAGGAGCAATGGAGATATCTTTTTCAAGTGACAGTTTTCAATGGTATCTCAATACAATTAGTCATATTCATACTCACTTTTTGGTAGATAAGCATATTTTTGACGCAAAGGCTTGGGCAAGAGATGACCTCATATTAAAATACTCTCAAAGTGCAGAGAGCTCTAGCTACATGATAACCTTAGGTGGCTTGCACAGTAAAGAGGAGTGTATTGATGAGAACAGAGTTAAACTAGCACCTGTTAGAGAGGAGATAGATAGTAAAATAGTTCAAGGTGAGATGTTTAGCTTATATGTTAAACATTTTGAGAATTTTGAGCATATTGATGTACTTGCCTTCTTACCAGTAAAAAACTTAGAAAAAAAAACAGTCGCTTGGTTGGTATCTTTTGAAGAGAATGAGTTTATTGGTCTAACGCTAAAGAGTGGACTGATAATCAGAATAATCTCATTTTTTGCATCTATGGTTTTAATATATTTTATCATCGCTCAGGTACGTTCAAAAGCATCAATAGAGCGAAGGCACAAGCTCTTGGATGATATTTTAAATGCGACAGATGACATAATGTTTATTACAGACTTTAAAAGTGTTAGTTTTTCTAATGATAGGTTTAAACATCTGTTTAATGTGACAGATACTCAAGAGTTTAATGAGAAGACTCAAGAGAATATTTTAAGTCTCTTTATCAATATAGATGGCTATTTGCATAGTGGCATGCTTAAGAGGGGTGAGAGTTTCTCCTCTTTAATTAAAGATACGAAAGAGGATGAGAGAGTAGTCTCGATTTTAGATAGACATTTTGAAGCAAAAGCATTTCAAATCAGTATATCAAAAACAAACTTTGCAGACGAGTTTTTAGTAACCCTTTCAGATATCACAAGACTCAAAGAGAAGCATATAAAAACAGAAAACAAAGCCTACTTTGATAATTTGACTAAAGTTTACAATAGAAATAAGTTCGATGAAGTTTTAGATAATGAAATGAGTATGGCAAAAAAATATAATTCTAAATTTACAATGGCATTGATGGATATTGATAAATTTAAAGATTTTAATGATACTTATGGACACTTAATAGGTGATGAGGTCTTAATTATGATGGCGCAAAGTGTTAACAGTCATGTAAGGGCTTCCGATACATTTGCAAGATGGGGTGGCGAAGAGTTTGTTATACTCTTTAAAGAAGCATCTCTAGAGGATGCAAAAGTTGCATCTTTAAAAATTAAAGATAGTATTCAAGAACTGAAACATCCGGTTGCAGGGGGTATTACTGCTAGTTTTGGACTCACGGAATATATACATGATGACACACCTGAATCACTATTTAAAAGATGTGATAAAGCACTTTACCTTGCAAAAGAAAATGGTAGAAACAGGGTTGAAACTTTATAACTAAAAATTAAGCCATTTTTACTATAATCACTTTAATAATACTAACTTTTAAAGGTAATTATTTTGAGTGCACAACCTTTCACACACTTACATTTACATACAGAATATTCACTACTTGATGGTGCCAATAAACTCTCAAACTTAGTACCTCGCCTACAAGAACTCGGTATGACATCTGTAGCTATGACAGACCATGGAAATATGTTTGGAGCGATTGATTTTTACAAGCAGATGATAGATGCAGGTATTAAGCCCATTATAGGGATGGAAGGGTATATCCATAATGGGGATACACTTAATGACAAGAGTACGAAACAGCGTTTTCATATCTGTCTGTTTGCGAAAAATAAAAAAGGTTATGAGAACCTGATGTACCTCTCTTCTAAAGCTTTTATAGAGGGGATGTACTACTTTCCAAGAATCAACAAAAACGAACTGCGTAAGTACTCAGAGGGGATTATATGTACCT
>JBDLHW010000056.1:0-10378 GCA_039715155.1 Campylobacterota bacterium
CACTTACGCTGAATGTTGCCATTACAGCTCCAGCTGCTGTTGTGTCTTCTGTTGCAGATCCATCTGTAATAGTAAGTGTCGTTGCATCATCTACTAGAGAAATAACATCTTCAACTACATTAACAACCCTAGGAAAAATATCATCGCTCTGTGCCGGTTCAACTTCTTCTAAAGAATCAAACTTTGCATTCCTTACACTTGAACTTACATCAACTTCTTCGCCATCTCTAGCAGCAAAAACATCTTCTACAGATTGTCCTTTTACTACTTGTTCTTCACCGGCTTCTGTATCATCCAGGATATATTCTTCATCTGTATTATCACTTTTTACTGCATCTACATCTTCATGAAGTGCTATTTTCAGGCTATCTGGGGAGAGTAAATCATCTATGTTATTATCTTCTATTAAAGACATATCAAAAGTCTGTTTTTCTAGTCCCGTAAGAGTTATTGCCTCTTCTAGGTTTAACATTCCTATTTTGATATTTGCATTAGCGCCATTGTCATCAGCACCGTAAACAACCATGTCTTTTGTTATTTTATCTCCAACATGTAACTCAACTACTTCACCATGTGAATCTTTTGCAAAGAACTGTCCGCTAAGCGTTTTTACTGTTCCAATAACTACATTCATGATATTTCCTATATGGACAAATTTTCAATTATTTAGATTATAGGTTAAAAAAAAAGTTTTTGATATTGTCCTTAGGGACAGGTAGAATAAAGCCCTATTTTAAGAGGAGTGCTAGAGCTAGTCTATCTTTAACATTTAGTTTTGAATATGCATTTTGGGCGTGAGCTTTTACAGTTCTTGGAGTTATATCCAGTTTTAGTGCTATCTCTTTATATGGATAAGCTTCTTTGAGAAGCAGTGCAACTTCTCTCTCTCTTGATGTTAATTTTGAGAGTTGATCATCACTGTTTTTATCATTTGTGATTGGAATACTCTCAATAAGTTGAGAAGTAAATTCAGGATATAACCAGACCATATTATCTTCTATAGCATTAACTGCTGCAACTATAAAATGATCTCTCATCAGAGCATTCCCATAACCCATTGCACCAACTCTTAAAAGCTTTTTTGCAACAACCAACTCTGGTGTTCTATGTAGAACTAAAACCTTATTATCACTGCTAATCAAAGTTTTTAATACACCATCACAACTAGGTATACATGCTGAAAAATTAACTATTATAAGACTTGAAGTTACGTTTAACAACTCATCTAAGTCATCGATAACTACACACTCACTGTTTAATGCTTTTTTCCAGTGGGAGAGTAGATTTATATCATCACTGTGTATTACAACTTTCATTTTATCGCTCAGTAAATGTATACTGTTTTGTCTTTAATATTGGTTTTAAAATATAATCTAGCACACTTTTTTGTCCGGTTATAATATCAACACTAACAGTCATACCCGGTATGATTTTAAGAGGTTTATTCTCATCACCGAGATAGTTTTGATGTGTTTTAATTCTAACAGTATAAAAAACATTATCTTTTTCATCTTTAATGGTATCCGCACTAATATGTACAACTTCTCCGTCTAGACCACCATATATAGCAAAATCATAAGCAGAGAACTTAACAATAGCCTTCTGACTAAAATATATAAACGCAATATCTGAAGGTTTAATTTTCACCTCCACTAAAAGAGTCTGATCACTCGGAACGATCTCCATAATATCTTGACCCGGCTGAACAACTCCACCAACAGTATGAATAAAGAGTTTTTGAACAATACCATTCATTGGTGAGCGCACAACAGTACGACTCACTTGATCTTGGAGTGCTGCAGAAGTTGCTCTTAAACCTCTTAGTTCTGCAATAGCTTCATTCATTTTAACTTTTGCTTCACTTTGAAAAACAAGGGTCGCTTCTTTTATCGTACTTCTTACCTCTTTAATAGCAGATCTTAGACGAGGAATAGATTTCTTTGTAGCATCATATTTGGAGATAATCTCATTTGCCTCACGTTTTAGTTTCAAGAAGTCAATTTTTGAACGTACCCCTTTTGCAACCATAGGCTGAGTCATCTTTACCTCTTTAGATATAAAATCCGACGATGCTTTTAAATACTCAAGTTGGTTTTGTGCCTCTGAAAGTTCAGTTTTCTTCTGAGAAAGTCTCTCTTTTAGAGCATTAAGTTTTGAGTTTAACTGCTGTTTATTTGTCTGGTAGAGACTCTCTTCATTCTCTACAAACTCTGGAAGTCTTTTTTTGAGTTCATCTGAAACTTTAAACTTTTGACCATTAGCTTCTGCGTTTAGACGGACTATCTTTGTCTCAAGAGCATCTGCTTTAATTGCATTTGAACTAAAAGAGGATTTGGATTTTTGATTATCTATTTTAATTAGAACTTGACCTTTTTTTACCTCTTGACCTTCACTGACTAAAATCTCTTCAACGATACCACCTTCAAGGTTTTGTATCATCTGATTCTCACCACTGGGAATAATCTCTCCATCACCTCTGGCAATCTCATCAATAAGTGCAAAGTTTGCCCATACTAAAAACATAATAATTGCTACAACCCAAAAATAGAGTACAAACCTTAGACGAGTAGGGGCTACTTCTAGCACAGCTGCACTAAGGGAGTGCATAAATTCATAGTCGCGTTTTGAAAGATTTTTATTTTCACTGTTTGACATCAGAAGCACCTCCTAACTGTTTAGTTACATGATCTTTTGGACCATCAAGTAGAACCTTAGAGTTATGCATTACAATAACTCTCTCCGTCATGTCTAGAAGAGAGAATTTTTGTGTAATTATCAATACTGTCTCATCTGCAAGCTCAACTTTTAGTCTTGATAGAAGTCTGTTCTCAGTTGTCTGATCCATAGCATTACTTGGTTCATCCATAATCATAACAGAGCTATCTTGCATAAGAGACCTTGCTATTCCAACACTCTGACGTTGTCCACCGGAGAGTCCCGCTCCTCTTTCACCAATTGGCATATCAAAACCCATAGGGTGTGTCTGAACAAACTCTTCAACTCCACTCACTTGAGCCGCATATATAATATCACCAACATCAGGATGCTGCTCAGATGAGACAATATTCTCTTTTATCGTACCTTTAAATAGGTGAATATCCTGAGGAACATAAGCTATAAAACGGCGTAAATCTGCCGGATCAATCTGTGTTAAATCTATGCCATCTATCATTATTTTCCCACTTGTAGGCTCAAAAAGCTTTAAAATAAGTTTGGCAATAGTACTCTTCCCTGAACCTATTCTACCGATAATGGCTACTTTTTCTCCGGGTTCTATAGTAAAACTTACGTTTGTAAGAGCTGGTACTTCTGTTCCCGGATAGTTAAAACAGACATCTTTGAACTCAATTTTTCCTTTGAACTTTGGACGCTCCACAAACTCTTTTCCAGCTGGGCGCTCAGCCTCTTTTGATATCACTTCATTGAGTATATCATATGAAGTTTTTGCATCGGAGTAGTTAGAAATCAGCCCTGCGGCTTGACCCATAGGTGCAACTGTTCTTGACGTGAGGATAACAACTGCAATCAGTCCACCCATTGTAAGCTCAAACTCTTGGATTAAATATACACCAAACACAACTACAAAGACTGTATTTAACTGTATAAAGAGGTTTGTTACATTTGGTATTGAAGAGGAAAGAAGACGTGATTTCAAGTTTTTCTCAGCAATTTCACCTGTTGACTCTTCCCACTCCCACTGCATTTTAGAGTTCATTCTCATAGATTTAACTGTCTCTATGTTCTGCAGTGTTTCAATTAAAATACCATTCTTTTTAGCACTTGCCTCATGTGAAGACTCTATACTCTCAGCAAGAGGTTTTCTAATAACAAGGGCATATATTAAAATCAGTAGCATCGTTATCATAGGTACTAACACTAAATAGCCACCGATATAGTAAATAACTGCTAAAAATATAACTGCGAACGGGAGATCAATGAGCGCAGTCATTGTAGCGGTTGTAAAAAAGGAGCGAACAGATTCAAAATCTTTCATATTATTTGCAAATGATCCAACTGATGGCGGGTATTCCGACATCTTAAGATCTAAGACTTTTTCAAAAATGATAGAGGACATGATAATATCACTCTTCTTACCGGCAAGTTCAAGCAGATACCCTCTTGTAAACTTCAAAAAAAAGTCTAAAATATATACAAATACAATACCAACAGTAAAGACCATCAAGGTCTCTTGTGCATTATTTGGAATAACTCTATCATAAACATTCATGGTAAAGAGTGGTGTAGCTAATACAAAAATATTTACCAGTAGTGAGGCCCAAAGAACATCTCTATAAATTGGAAAAGAGAGTTGCAGGGTACTCCAGAACCAGTGCTTTTGCTTCAACTGAAGTGTTCTAGAGTTTTTATCATCATACTCAAACTCTTTTTTAAGTATATATGCAAAACCAAGATACTCTTTTTCTAAGTCTTTTACACTCAGCCACTGTTCTAAGCCATCTCCCTCTGGGTATATAATCTTAGCCTCAGTTCTATCCTCACTGAATTTCTCTAAAATACATACATTGTCATTACTTAGAAGTAAAATAACTGGAAGATGAAGTGAGAGCATCTCATCAATAGATCTTTTAATAAGAGTAGACTTAAGTCCTGCTCGTGTAGCTACACGTGAGAAAAGAGATTTTGACTTGCCCTTTGAAAAGAGCTTTTGGTCACCATGAATCGGTAGTCCTGTTAAAAGAGCTTCTTTAGTAAATGGTCTATGAAAAAGCTTTGTATAAATAACAAAAACCTCTAAAAGAGAGTCTTCGTTAATTGTTATAGTATGCTCATTCATCTACCACTACCTTCAATTCTTTTAGTAAAATAGTTCCACTTCTATACGGCGATTTGCACTTCTACCCTCTTTTAGTCTATTTGACTCTATCGGGTCCAACTCTCCACGTCCAGCAGTAGTTAAACGTGATGGTTCAACTCCTTCTGTAATAAGCGCTACCTTAGTTGCATGTGCTCTTCTTTGTGAAAGTTTCATATTCGTCACAGCCTTACCTACACTATCTGTATGACCAGTTATTTTAGCTTTATAAAGCTTATTTTCTCTCATGAACTTTGCAAAACGTTTAATTTCATCATTTGATCCGACTTTGATTTGATCGGAACGTGGATTAAAATAGAGCTTCAATGTACTTTTGAGAGGACATCCATTTGGATCAACACTAAAGCCCCCCTCGGTATCTTGACACTTATCTTTATAATCTACTATGCCATCACCGTCACTATCAATCGGACAGCCATTTCTATCTACTTTCACACCCTTTGGAGTTTTAGCACATCTGTCTTTATAGTCAAGTACACCATCTCTGTCACTATCTATCGGACAGCCATACTTATCAACTTTTGAGAGTCTTGGAGTATTCGGACATCTGTCAAGGTTATCAAAAACACCATCTCTATCACTATCTATATCTACTGGTTCTTCAACATAGATAGTAACCATTACGCGATTGGAAAGATCTCTATCTTCTGATTCATTACCACTAAATGCTAAATCTTCTCCACCTCTCTGTTCTACAAACAGTATATTTTTAGAGATATCACTATCTACTAATCTCTTTTTCAAAGCATTTGCGTAATCTTTACTTATACTAGTACTGTTATTCTCATTTAAAGAGTAGCGAAACATATTTTGAATTCTGTTTGCATATGTATCTGAGTCTATTTTTTGTTCATTTTGATTATCAGTAGCTTTGTCTGTATGCCCAATAAGCGTTACTTTAAGAACTTTACCACCTTTAGCATACTTTTTAATCTGTCCAATAACTTCATCTACTGTTTTTTTACTAGCATCATCAACTCTGTTTTCAGCAAATAAGATATCATCGAAACGAATTATCTCTTCAAAGTTTCCATCCATAAAGGTGTTAACATTTTTCTCTTGTGCTTTTTTAGAATCTAAAACGCTATATCTCTCATCATACGTTCCGCTAAGTAGAGTTGAACTCAAAACCAAAGGTAGTATCATCATTTTTATATATAAGTTTTTTATCTCTTTTTCCATAACTACCTCCCCCTAGTCTATTGTTATTTCAATTTCAACGCGACGATTAATAAGTTTTCCGTTTGCTGAACTGTCTTCAACTAAAGGATCTTCTTCACCCCGTCCTTCTGTGGTCATGTTTTCTGACTTTACACCCATCCCAACTAGAGTTAACTTCACAGCTTCTGCTCTTTTTTGAGAAAGCCTTTTATTAAGATCTGCATCACCTTTAGTACTCGTATGTCCTACAATATTGAGTTCATAATTCGAATTCTTTTTTATAAACTCTGCAAATTTCTCTATGTTTTTCTTAGATTTGTCTTCTATTATGTCACTGTAATATTTAAAATTAACACCAAGATTGAGTGATATTGCACAGCCATCATCATTCACTTCATAACCTATTGGAGTCTCTAAACATTTGTCCTTGTAATCTTTCACTCCATCCATATCACCATCAAGTGCACATCCATCAGGAGAGACTTTAACATTTTTTGGTGTAAGCGGACACTTGTCTCTTGAATCACGTACACCGTCACCATCACCATCTCTGATAGTTTTTTTACACCCGTAAGGCATGATATTATTTTCTAGAAGTGAGTTATCACAAAGGTCTTGATTATCAACAATATTATCTTCATCAACATCTAGTTTTACCGGAATTGTGTCAAGTATCTCATGAGCCTCTGCATCTGTATAAAGATTAACACGAGAGCTAAACTCTTCTGTATCCCCTACAATAGCCATAGGAAGTAGCCCCATAGCATCCAAGATACGATATTTAGCTAAAAGGTGGTCATACTCTGCAGTAATGATTTGAGAACGTGAATTAATAACATCATTTTGAGCAGATAGAAGATCAAGAAGTGAACGACGACCTAAGTCATACTCCTCTTTATAGAGTTCAAGCGTTTTTTCACTAAAACGACTATAGTCTTTTAGGTCTTTAAGCTGCTGTGCAATCATTTCATAAGCACTCCAAGAGAGGTCTAAACCTTCAATAACCTGACGTTTCAGATCCCTTTTTATATCTATCTCCTGGTTTATCTTACTTATCTCTCTCTGCGCAGCTGCACTGTCTGCACCACCACGGAATATATTATACGAAAGTACCAATCTAGCAGAGAACCTGTCATCTGGCTGATTAAAAGAGTTTCTCTCATCCACGTCATTATAGTTTTGAGCAAGCTCTAAATCAATTTTAGGATAGAAATCTTTTTGTGTCTGCTTATGAAGAGCCTGTGCACCTTGAATATTATAGCGACTCACTAAAAGTGAAGGATTATTGTTTACCGCATAGAGTGCTGCTCTCTCAATGCTATCTGGCATAGAGATATTTAACTCCGGTTTACTCATCGTTGCAACATTTGGCATGCGACCGAGTACTCTTCTAAAACTGTACTCTGCATCACGTGAGTTATTTCTCTGCACAGTGAGGTTTGAGCGAGCCAGAGAAAGAGCTGACTCTATTTTTTTAACTTCAGAGTCGGTTGTCAGACCTGAGTCAAAAAGATCTTTTACCTTTCTGAAAATCTCATCATTTATCTGAACATTTTCTCTTGCGGTCTGAAGAAGTTCGTATGAGCGGATAACATTAAGATAAGCACTTGTCATCTTAAATGCCACATCATTTGATTTTTCTATGTAGTTATATGCCGCAGCCAAGATTCTCGCTTCTTGATAGTCGACTTTATTTGTAGTAGAAAAACCATCAAATAGATTTTGGGTAAGGATTAAAGATGTTTCATAATTGTTGTACTGCTCATTAGTTACTTCATGATTCCAATCTTTATCAGCAGAGTCTTTAATCTCTCCTGCATTGTTATACCCTAAACTTGCTCTAAAATCTACACTTGGATAGTACTCAGATTCAGCAATACTCAAATCCTGCTGTGTCGCTCTGTAGTTTTTTAATCGCTCCGCCACAATTGGATTTGTATTCATAACCTCAACTACACTCTCTTGAAGTGTTAGACTAAATAGTGATGATGATAGTAGGCTAAACAGTAAAATAAAATTCAAAAACACTCTCAATACTCTATCTCCTAAAAAACATTATAATACAAGTTTCACCAGCATATTTTACTCCAGTGAATTATTATTAAAGCAATTATATCTAACAGAAGTGACTCAAAAGTGAATTAGAGTTTTATTGTAAACTTCGCACCGCGGTTTTTATTTCGAACACTTATAGTTCCATTCATCTTTTTTTCCACGATATGTTTACACAAATACAGGCCTACACCGGTACTTTGCTTATCTTTGTCAGAGAAAAACCGATTAAAGATATCGTCTATATTACCCTCATCAATTCCTCCGGCATTATCTTCAATTGTTATAATAATATTAGTATCTTTTTTGAAGACATTTATCTCTATTTTAGGTTTTTGTATCCCTCTTTGTACAATAATATCACGAGAATTTGATAATATATTTAGTAAGACCTGCGTAAACTCATTTAAATGTCCGACTAGTTGAACTTTATCACTGTCATAGTACTTTATTTCAATGCCATACTTTAAAAAATCATACTCTAGCAATCGACTTACTCTTAAGTAAGCGTTTCCTATTAAAAAGGCTTTTTTCTCTTGGTCCTTCATATAAAAGACTTTAAAGTAATCAACCAGATTTGTCATATAGTCAAGTGTATCTGTCATACTTACTAGAGCTTTTTGAAGGCTATTATTCTCTACTCGTCCTTTTACTTCAACTTCAGTCTCTAAAGCAATTAAATTTGACGATATTTTTGAGAGAGGTGAGCGCCACTGATGCTCAATATTTGTCAGTGTCTCACCGATAACCGCTAACTTTGACTGCTCCTCCAAAACCAACTCATGCTTAATATTTTCATCGGCCAACTCTTTAATTCTATAAAGAAGCAGAAGTGAGAAAGTAACCATCTCAAGAACAACCAAGACCTTCCAGATAATAGGATTGTACATACTTAAAGTCATTCCATGCAGACTCAAATATAAAACTATCGAAGAGCTGAATAAGAATAGCCATCCAATTGATATTAGAATGGAATATTTTACATTTTTATAATACATATAGATCAGACTTACAAATACTATTGATAAAAATATTGGGACTAAAATATTGGTTTTTATTGTAAGAATATCTCTGTTTTGAATAAATTCTGTTATGAAAATATAGAGCGTAATAGTTGTCAACACTTTAAAGACTTTATATATTTTAGGAAAGTTCTCCTTCATATTCGTAATATTCATTAGAAACAGATAAACGCTTACAGCAGTCAAATCTACACCTATCTGAAAAATAAAATCTACATTATCGGCCCCGATCAACCATGTCAGAGAGTTGTTTATTGTGAGTTGCATAATAAGTGTAAAAAAGAGTAACATCAGATACAATCGATAGGTTATCTCTTTTAAATTATACGCTAAAACAGAGACAAATAACATAATTAACATTGTAATACCTGTCATAAATATAGTCGTATCATTTCTTAACACGAGTAGGTTAAACATCTCCTCTTTTGAGTCAAATATTCTGTTTTGAAGAGATAAAACACCCTTATGTTTAACTCTGATATAGACCACTTTAGAATCTATTTTTTCTAGTGGTATTGTGAGTATTATTTCATTAAAAGGAAACTCTTTTTTTACTTCAGCTCCATGATTAAACTCTTTGACAATACCACTGCTTTTATAAAACATATCTACATCTGCTAGTACTGCAAAATTAAATAGTATATATTTCTCAGGGGCAATATCCCCGGAAAAATCAAACTTTAACCAGAAACTAGAGTCGGAGTAAGAGTAAGCACCCTCTCTTGGAGTGTAAAATTTATCTGAATAATTAAATATTTCCTTTTTGGAAATATCGGAATTTTTATCTTCATATATAGTAAAGGCAAAGGTAGATGAAGAGAGAAGAAAGAGTAATATAAAAAGTCTGGCTAAAATTCTACTCAAACACGCAACCTGTAGCCCAGCTCATTCTCATTTACTACACTCTCCTTACCTAGTTTTTTTCTAAGTTTAACTATTAAAGCTTTTAGAGAACCTCTGTTTAACTCTTCACCCTCCCAGACTTCATCTTCAATCTCGCTATAATAAGTCACTTCATTGATATTTTTTATTAAAAGTTCTAAAAGCAGTTTTTCTTTATTTTGTAGAGCTATCATCTCTCTATTTTCATCTTCCATAGTATGAGATGTAAGGTTATAACTATTACCAGTTGAAAACCTTATGCTAATCCTGTTTAACTCTTTGAGTTTATTATAACAAGACTCTAAACTCTCTTTTAATTTCGCCAAGGTAACAGGCTTTACTAAGTATCTCTCCAAGTGAAGTGAAACAGCATCTAGTAAAAACTCTTCAGTTGTATATGCAGTAGTCACAACTATAGGTATAAAGC
>JBDLHW010000057.1:0-10340 GCA_039715155.1 Campylobacterota bacterium
AACGCCTGGTCCCATTCCGAACCCAGAAGCTAAGCCCCTCATCGCTGATAATACTGCAGGTTTCACTTGTGGGAATGTAGGTCGTTGCCTAGTTCGTCATTTTTTACTTCATACTTGCACTTCAAAATCTTATTCATGTACTACAGTACGCTTCATAATATTTTTAAGCACAACTATTTCGTAAAATAACTTTCTTTCTTTTATAATCTTTATAAAATGGCAAATATGCTATTATCCTATTCTAATTACTATTGGAAAATAAAATGAAAAATTATATAAAAGATCAAATCAAAAAATCATATGAGACTAAACAAACTATTTATAATAATGATGAATTACTGAATAAAATAGAACTTGCAGCTAAAGAGTGTGTAGAGATTTACAGAGCTAATAAAAAAACAATTTTAGCAGGTAATGGTGGAAGTGCTGCAGATGCGCAACATATCGCAGCTGAAATGGTTGGTAGATATGGTTTTGATAGACCCTCTCTGCCTTCTCTTGCTCTTACTACTGATACTTCTGCACTTACTGCAATTGGAAATGACTATGGTTATGAGCATGTATTTTCTCGCCAACTTGAAGGTATGGGACAAGAGGGCGATCTTTTTATTGGCATATCAACATCTGGTAACTCTGCTAATATTATTAAGGCATTTGAGAGTGCAAAAAAAAGAGACATTACTACTGTTGCATTAGTTGGACGAGATGGTGGAGATATGGCTAAAATTGCTGATATTGCCTTAGTTGTTCCATCCGATTCTACTCCTCGTATTCAAGAGTCTCACATCTTAATAGGACATATCCTTTGTGATATTATTGAAAAAGAGATATTTGGCGATGGTGTTAGTTCTTAAGTAATGAATAAAGCTCTCTTTTTAGATCGTGACGGTGTTATTAATGTTGAAAAAGAGTATCTATATAGAATAGAAGATTTTGAATTTCTTGATGGTATATTTGACTTATGCAGATATTATACTCAAAGGGGTTATTTGATTTTTGTTGTGACTAACCAAAGTGGAATTGCACGTGAGTATTATACGCAAAAGGATTTCAATACTTTAAGTGTATGGATGAGTGAAGAGTTTTTGAAACAGAGTATTAAAATAGAACAGGTATACTACTGTCCGCATCACCCTGATATCACAGGGAAGTGTGAGTGTCGTAAACCTCACCCTAAGATGTTGCTGGATGCGAAGAGAGAATTTAACATAGATATGGCAAACTCGATAATTATTGGGGATAAAGAGAGAGATATAGAAGCTGGATTTAATGCAGGACTTAAAGAGGCATATCTCTTTGATGAGAGCGGTAGTATTGAGTTTTCAAAGGCAACAAAAATTGTAAAAAAATTAGAGGATATATATAGTGTTAATACTAAATAGTGGTGGTACATTTAATAAAAGATATAGTGATGTTGATGGTGTATTGGAAGTTCCATATGACTCTATGGCGGTTGTGAAAATATTAGATAGTGTAAAGAGTAAATATGACTTGGCAGGAGTTATATTTAAAGACTCGCTTGAGATGACTTTAGAAGATAGAAAAATGTTGACAAATATTATAATGGAGTCTAAGGATAGTAGTTTTTTAATTATTCATGGAACGGATACAATGAATGAGACAGCACAGTTTTTAGATGAGATATTTGATGATAGAAAAATTGTTATTACCGGTGCTATGAAGCCTTATGAGATCGATAAATCAGAAGCAAGTTTTAATCTTGGTATGTCAATGGGGTTTTTAAAAGCAAAGCCGAAAAATGGTGTATATATTTGTATGAATGGCTATGTTAAAAGTTGGAATAAGCTAACGAAAAACAGACAAAAAGGACAGTTTGAAGTTGTCAAATAAGATAGAGTGTACACATTGTCATTTGGAGTTTAGTGAAGATGTGATGATAAAAGATGGTTCACATCACTTCTGTTGTAATGGCTGTCAGGGTGTCTATCATCTTCTAAGTAATGAAGGTCTTGATAGTTTTTATGAAAAAGCCGGAGATATAAAGCTTACACCACCAACTAAGCAGTATGAGGATTCTTCAAATTTTGACGCACCTGCATTTTATGATAAGTTTGTAAAAGTTAATAGTGATGGTTTTAGTGAGGTTTCACTGATTATCGAAGGTATTCACTGTTCTGCTTGTGTCTGGTTAAATGAGAAAGCTCTTCATAAGATGGATGGCGTGATAGAAGCAAACATCAATTTTACAAACAATAAAGCTACAATAGTATGGGCCGATAATATTTTAAAGTTATCGCACATTATAGATATGATTAGAGCTATTGGTTACAATGCATATCCTTATGATGCCTCACTTCAAGAAGCTCACGCAAATAGAGAACGAAAAGATTATTATTTGCGAATGGCGGTTGCTATTTTTGCATCTATGAATATTATGTGGATTGCAGTTGCCCAATATGCTGGATATTTTAGCGGAATTACACAGGATATTAAAACTATACTCAATATTGCAGAGGGAGTTCTTGCTACTCCAGTTCTTTTTTACAGTGGTTGGATATTTTTCAGGGGTGCCTATTATGGTATGAAAAATAGAGTTGTTAATATGGACTTGCTTGTGGCAACAGGGGCTCTTTTAACATATCTATTTTCAATTTATATTACAGTAGTTCAAGAGGGTGAAGCCTACTTTGACTCTGTAAGTATGATAATAACTTTTGTATTGATAGGAAAGTTTTTAGAGATATTAAGTAAAAAAAATGCTGCTGATACTTTAGATGTAATTGGGAAACATATACCTAGTGAGGTAAATATTGTAAAAGATGGGAATATTATATCCTGTAAACTCTCCGATGTAGCCATAGGAGATACCATAGTTGTATCTTCCGGTGAAAAGGTTCTACTTGATGGAGAGGTAGTTAAAGGAAGTGGCTCATTTGATGAGTCAAGCCTTACAGGTGAGAGTGAACCGATGTATAAAACAGAGGGTGACACAGTAATTAGTGGTACCACTAGCATCGATGCAGATATCCATTTTAGAGCGGTTAAGGATTTTGAGCATTCCACACTATCAAATCTTGTACAGCTTTTAGAGTCAGCAATAAATAAAAAACCTAAAATAGAACAGATAGCGAACAAGTTATCAGAACATTTTTCTACTGTAATTTTACTGCTATCGTTTGTTACATTTTTAGTATGGTGGTTATGGCCTCATGACTTTGAAACTGCATTTATGGTTGGTATTTCGGTAATTATTATAGCATGTCCTTGTGCCTTAGCTCTAGCAACTCCAGTTGCAACATTAGTTGGACTCAGTCTTGGTGCAAAAAAAGGAATACTTTTTAAAGAGGCTGCCCAGTTAGAGACTATGGCAAAGGTTGATACTCTAGTTTTAGATAAGACGGGAACAGTTACAGCCGGTAAGCCAGAAGTGGTAAAAGAGCATATTTTTAGTGAGTTTGATATTGAGATACTCTATTCACTTGTTAAATCATCAAAACATCCGGTATCACATGGAATATTTGAGTATATAAGCTCTAAGAGAGACAATTTAAATGTTCTTGCATTTGATGAGTTTAAACAGGTACCGGCTCAGGGGATAAGTGCTCTGTTTAATTCGTCTGAACTACTTGGCGGTAATTATAAATTGATGTTAGAAAATGGAATTGAGCTTGAGCATTCAAGTGATAACACTCTGTTTTACTTTGCAGTTGATAAAAAACTGGTTGCAATCTATGAGTTAAATGACAAAATAAAAGATGGGGCTAAAGAACTTGTAACTGCTCTTAGCAGCAGAGGTATCGAGACAGTTATACTTACTGGTGATAATGAGTTAGCCGCATCTAGAGTTGCTAAAGAGATTAATTTAGAAAAAGTTTACTCTGAGCAGACTCCAGAAGATAAAGCTTCATTCATCTCTAAGCTTCACGAAGAGAATAAAACAGTTGTGATGGTTGGAGATGGGGTTAATGATGTTTTAGCACTGGCTCGTGCTGATATAGGTATAGTTATGGGAAGCGGTAGTGATATAGCAGTAGATATTAGTGATGTTGTTCTTTTAAATGATTCTCTGAAGTCACTCGAGGACTCATTGAAAATCTCACGTACAACATATGGACTTATAAAACAGAACCTTGGGATATCTTTAGTTTACAACGCCATTACAATTCCATTAGCGATGGCTGGATATGTTATACCTCTAGTGGCAGCCATCTCTATGAGTGTCAGCTCGCTACTTGTTGTTGGTAACTCTATGAGAATTAGATATAAATGGAATAAGGGCTAGATATGGATAATTGGATAATTGTGATGATGTTAGGTGTATCGATATTTTTAGGTGCAATAGCACTCTTTGCGTTTCTCTGGGCTATTAAAAATGGTCAGTTTGATGATGAAGAGAAGTTTTTAAATGCTGCAAAGTTTGATAATCAAGAAGATCTGAATGATGCCGTAAATATTGAGAAAAAAAGAGAAGAGTTAAAAAAGGCTTATAAGCCGGAGTAAGAGTTAAAAATACAAACTCCAGACAGAGTCTGGAGAGCTAAAGGGAATTATTTACCGATAGTTTGTGCGAATGCGTCTAAATCAGCGTCAGAGTATTTTGCAACTTGACCTTTCATAAGACCTTTCATTGGACCACCGTAAGTACCAGCTTTGTAACCTTTAAGTGCATCAGCAATCTCAGCGTGAGTCATTTCAGCAACATTCTTAGATTTACCTAGAGCTTTTTTACTCCAGTCAGCACCGTGACAAGATGTACAAGCTTTTGCATTTACTGCAGCAGTTGCAGATGTTACTAGTGCTAACGCAGCTATTGAAGCGATTACGATTTTTTTCATTTTAATTCCTTAATTTAAAGTTTCGAATACATTATAATGGTTTGAGTCTTAAATACTTGTTAATGAATTAAAAGGTATCATTTTATTTAAATCAGATTACCATAGGTGAGAAGATGAGATACATAGAATTTCATGTAATAAAGAAGTAAAATTATGAAAAAATTAAAAAACTTTACACCTAGAATATTGGTTGTGGGTGATCTCATGATAGATCATTATTTGTGGGGTAGTTGTGATAGAATCTCTCCAGAAGCTCCGGTACAGATTGTAGATGTTGTAAATGAGACAATAGTGCTCGGTGGTGCAGGAAATACAATCAATAATCTCAACACTCTTGGGGCTAAAGTGAGTGTTGCTAGTGTAATTGGTGATGATGAAAATGGCTTAGAGCTTAAAAGTATGTTAGAGTCAATAAATGTCGAGAGTAGTAGTTTAGTGTTGGAAACTTCAAGAAAGACATCTAAAAAAAGTCGTATCATAGCTACTGGACAGCAAGTTATTAGGTATGATAATGAGAGTAAAAACAGCATTGATTCTATTTCTGTAGATAAAATTTTAAACTCTTTAGCTAATACAATATCTTCTTTCGACATAGTAGTGCTTTCTGATTATGGCAAAGGTGTTCTAACTGATGAACTATGTCAGTCAATTATAAAACTTGCAAACTCTCACGGTATCAAAGTTGTTGTTGACCCAAAAGGGAATAATTTCTCTAAATACAGAGGAGCCTATCTTTTAACTCCAAATAAAAAAGAGGCAATTCTCGCTACAGATATAGAGATAAACGATGAAGCAACACTCAAAGAAGCACTCGTGAAGTTAAAAAATGAAGTTGATTTGGATGTATCTCTTATTACACTCTCAGAAGATGGTATAGCAACTTATGATAGCGAGTTGAAAAGATTTCCAACAGTTGCTAAAGAGGTTTTTGATGTGACTGGTGCTGGAGATACTGTTATTGCTTCTATTGCTTTTGCAATAAGCGCCGGTAAAAGTATAGAAGAGACTGCTAGCTTTGCTAATCTTGCGGCGGGTGTCGTAGTCGGAAAAATTGGTTCAGCTACTGTAACTATAGATGAGATAGAGGAGTATGAAGCGAGCCTGCACAAGAGTACTTCAGACGCGCATATAAAGAGTTTTGATGAGATTAAGACTATAGTAAATAGATATCGATCTAACGGTAAAAGAGTTGTTTTCACAAACGGCTGCTTTGATATTCTACATGTTGGACATGTAAAATATCTCCAAGTTGCAAAAAGCTTCGGAGATATACTTATAGTTGGACTTAATTCAGATGAGTCAGTATCTCGCTTAAAAGGTCCCTCACGTCCGGTAAATATAGCTGAGGATAGAGCTTACCTTTTGGCAGCGCTTGAAGCAGTTGATTTTGTGGTTCCATTTGGAGAAGATACTCCCTATGATCTGATTAAAATGATAGAACCGGATGTTCTGGTAAAAGGCGGAGACTATGAGGGGAAAGAGGTCATCGGAACAGAATTTGCTCGTGAATTAAAACTTGTTGATTTTGTTGATGGCAAAAGTACAACAAAAACTATAGAAAAAATACAAGGATATTCATGTTAAAAAAAATAACTCTAATCGCTTTATGTGCGGCATCTGCGTTTGCAATGCACAGTGGTGAAATAAATATAAATAATAAAGACCTAGAGATAGGTGCAAAGTTTGACATAGGTCAGTTTAATACTGCAGTTGAACCAGATACAATGTTTGTTGGTGGTAAGTTTATTAATGCTGATAAAGACCATTCATCACCTAAAGGGGATGTTGACCCATATTTTGAACTGAACTTCTTAATGATGCAAGCAGTTGGTGATCAGGGAATGAGTGTTGGTATGGGTGCAAAGCTCAACTTTACTAAAAATTATTCAGCTGTTCCTTTAGGCCTTGAGTTCGCTTATAAACTGCCGGTTACTGATTTCATACCAATGTATCTCAATGGTTCTCTTTACTATGCTCCATCCGTTTTATGTATGAGTGATGCAGATAGTTTTTTAGAGTATCGCCTTAGTTATGATGTTGAGGTAATTAAAAATGGTCTGATTACTATCGGGTATAGAAATATTGACACAAACTATGATAACAGTCATGGTAGAGTAGACTTTACCTATAATGAATCGTTTTATGTTGGATTTAAAATAGGCTTTTAATTATAAGCAGTTTATTTTAATGCCATCCGCATTTTCGATAAATATATAGATAGGAGATGAGCCTATATTTAGTGTTTCATCTTCTATCAACTCTCCGTCACGTGAGTAAACTGTGAAAAAATCTTCATTTCTTAGAGTTGTCGGTTTTAGTGTCCAGTGGATCTGCAGTAGAGTATCGTCCACTAGAAACTGTAAAATATAGTAATCCCTCTTTATATCAAGTCTTAAAAACTGAGCCTGTTTTAGTGTCTGTACCATAAACCTATATGTCTGGTATGCTGGATATTTTTTTATTCCCTCACGGTTGTCTATAAGTCCGTACCCTGGAGCTATCAGTTGATGCCAAGATACACTATCTATCTGTTGTGAAGCGAAGGCAATAAGATAGTACCTCAGTAAGAAATCCGCATATGACTCTAAGTCAACACACTCACGTTCACTAGTTGGTGCATATGGAGCGGTGTTTGAGATTGGCCAGTTCGTCTCAGTGAGATGCAGCTCCTGGTCAACTTTTCTGCTTAGCCAGGTCATTGTACTAAGCAGGGCGATTTTATCAGAGAGGGCAAATCCCATCTGCATATTTTCAGGAGCACCCCTTCTGTCCACATATAAAAGAGCACTGATTCCATCGTATCTGTATTTAGTTAAGTTAAAAAAAGTATGTGCCGTATAGTGAAATTCAAAATCAATAACACCACTTCCAATTAACTTCAGGTGTGGAAATTTTTCTCTTTTTAAGTCATAAGCAACTTTATAAAATCTATTGTACTCATCTACGCTAAAGAAGCCCCACTTCGCCCTATTTATAGTTGAACCTATCTCAAATATATCTACGTGAGAGCCTAAAGTTGAAAAGATAGTATCTAGATTTTTTTGCAATAGTTCTAAATCTTCTACATTTTCTCTGTCTTGGAGTATTTTGAGAGTAACTTTTTGATCACTGCATTTTAAAAGAAACTCTTTTAAATCATCAAGCGTATCCATCTCCCAGAGTTTTAAACGAGTTAAGATTCTTGATACATCCAACTCTTTTATAGACTCAAGTGTCAACTCCGGCTCTCTTTGATAATCAACTCCAAGGCAGAAAAAGTCATTTGAGTTGATTGTTTTTCTTTTTACAAAAGGCATCATTATAAGAGAGAAAGGGATTATAAATAGAGAGACTAAGAATGTTTCAACAAGTGAGAATAGTTCTTTTTTTCTCATCTTTTTTTTATAAACTTTATCTTTTAACGGATATGGTTGGTCGGAATAGTTATCCCATATATAAGGTTGTTTCATAAGGCGAATTGTATCATTATTAAGATAAAATACATCAAAATAAGAGTAAATAGGTAGATTATGGTACTTAAGTCAGCCAAAGAAGAGTATATAGAATTACTAACAAATATAAGAGACTACTTTAAAGAGTCTGCAACCTCAATTCATAAAGCACGAAATGAGATAAAAATAATAGATTATGGGAATCAGAAGCTTGTTGTTAAAGCGTTTAAAGTACCTAACCTGTTGAATAAGATTGTTTATACATTTTTTAGGGGTACAAAGGCGAAAAAATCTTATGAGAATAGCCTGAGAATTTCAAAGTTTGTACCTCAAGCTGTTGGCTATATAGAGTTTAGAAGATTTGGACTACTAAGTGATAGTTACTTTATAAGTGAGCAGTTTGAGTATGACTTTACAATAAGGGAAATTACTACAGGGGCTGATCTTAAAGATAGAGAGAATATCTTTAGAGAGTTCGCAAAGTTTACTTTTTTACTTCATGAAGATGGTATTTTACACAAAGATTATTCACCCGGAAATATATTGATAAAAGCAAGCGAGAATGGTTATGAGTTTAAGATAGTTGATATAAATAGAATGGAGTTCAAAGAGTTGAGTGTAGATGAGAGGTTAAAAAACTTCTCTCAACTCTGGGCAAAAGATGAAGATCTGAGAATTGTTATAGATGAGTACTCTAAATTGATAGATAAAGATGCAGACAGTTGTTTCCAAAAAGCAGTAGAGTATTCTCAAAGACATAAAGATAGAAAAAATTTCAAAAAGCGTTTAAAAGGTAGAGAAGTTGTTGATTGAGAATATTTCTGTTGTAATAATGGCTAAAGATGCGCAGGAGACTATTGCTGAGTCTCTAGATAGCCTAGTTGACTTTAAAGAGGTAGTTTTATACCTGAATAATTCGACTGATAATACTCAAAAGATAGCAGAAAAATATAGTAATGTTAAAATAGTTCAGGGTGAGTTTATTGGTTTTGGGCCTACAAAAAATGCAGCGGCAACTCACGCTTCAAATGATTGGATACTCTCTCTTGACAGTGATGAGATATTGAATGACAAGCTGATTAAGGAGATACTCTCTCAAGATTTAGATAACCCTAACAATCTCTTTATATTGGTTCGTGATAACTACTTTTTAGGTGAGAAGACAATCAGCAAGGATTATATTGTAAGACTCTATAACAGAGAAAAAAACCTCTTTGATGATGCCCTTGTTCATGAAAAAGTGCAGGTTCACAATTATAATAATAAGATAACTCTAAAAACGACTTTTAAGCATCTCAATATTACAGATATAAACCAGACACTTCATAAGATGATAAAGTATACAGACTTAGGTGCAGAGGGTAAAAAGACGTGCTTTTTTGGTGTTGTAATCGCTAAAGCATTTTTTGCATTTTTTCAGACATATATATTGAGATTTTATTTTGTAAATGGTTGGGTAGGGTTCACTATAGCTGTATCAAACGCGAATAGAAGGTTCTATAAGTATTTGAAACAGTATATCAATTGTAAAAACAGTTCTTAATCCAGTAGTGACTCAAAATACTCAATATACTTTTTAACTGTAGTCTTGTGTGACATCTCATTTTGAATTTTATGGATAGAGTTGTCTGATAGCTCTTGCAGTCTCTCTGGTGAGTTATAGAGTTCCCTGACTTTCTCAGCAATTGCCTTTGAATCTTTTACAGGTACTATATAACCGTTAAATCCATCTTCAATAACTTCCATACTACCTTCATTCTCTGCTGCTATAACAGGAGTTCCAGATGCAATAGACTCTAACACGACACGAGGAAGACCCTCTTTTCGAATTGAAGGATGTATGAGTAGGTCACATGCGGCCATAATGTCTGGTACATCATGTCTATATCCGGTAACATGAATACGCTCTTTCATACCACTGTTTTTGATTGCTGATATATAAGGCTCTTGCTCTATTTTACTACCAATAAGAAGGATATGCAGGTCTTTTATATCTGCTAAGTACTTGGCGGCTTCTATAGCGTAAATTAGTCCTTTATGTGGTCTTACATTAGCTACAAAAACTATGTTGAAGTAGGTTATAGCATAAATCAAATATTCCTGATTGGCAGTG
>JBDLHW010000058.1:0-10329 GCA_039715155.1 Campylobacterota bacterium
GCTGTAACTCTTTATAAACCACGAGGCGCCTATCAAGTTAACTGTTTCTCAATTCAGCCATCAGGACAGGGTGCTTTAGCCTTAGCGTATGAGCAACTCAAGCAAAAGCTATCTGAGCAGAACTACTTTAATCCAGAAATAAAAAAAGAACTTCCAAAGTTTCCTAAAAAAATTGCTCTTATCACCTCTGCAACTGGAGCAGCTCTGCAGGATATGCTAAGAGTAGCAAACTCTAGATACAGAGTTTTAGAGATTGATATTTATGATGTTTTAGTTCAAGGTGATGGAGCTAAATATGATATATTTAACGCAATACTAAATGCAGATATCAAAGATTATGACATCATAGTTATAGGTCGTGGCGGTGGAAGTATAGAGGATTTGTGGGCTTTTAATGAAGAGATAGTTGCGGATGCAATCTTTAATGCTAGTACGCCGATAGTATCTGCTGTTGGGCATGAGATTGACTGGGTTATAAGTGACTTTGTGGCAGATGTAAGAGCTGCTACACCAAGTGCAGCGATGCAAATATGTCTACCGGATACAAATGAGTTATATCAATATCTGGATACAATTCAGACACATCTCACGCAAACTATTTCACAAAAAATATATAATAGAGACCAAGAACTTAAACATCTTCAAAACTCATATTCTCAGCACTCGGTAGAAAAAAAACTGACTCAAAAACTTCAAGAAGTAAAGCAGTTAAAAGAAGTTTACGCACAGACAAGCTCTTTTAAATTTCAAAATTATTCTAAAGAGATTGAACATATCAAAATAAGATTTCCATATGCGATAAATTCCCTAATAAATGTTGCTCAAAATCAAGTTTTAAGTCTTCAAAAGATGCTAGAATCGAATAATCCAAAATTAAAATCAAAAAGTGGCTTTGCGCAAATCTCAAAAGATAAAAAAGTTATAGATATATCAGAACTAAATATTAATGATAGTTTTGAACTTCAGAGTGACGAAATCTATCTAAATGCAGTAGTTACTTCAAAGGAAGTTAAATGAGTTATCCAAAATTTTATGATGCAGTAGAGTCTATAAAAGTTATTGATCCACTATCAAATGTTTTAGGTGCATTTGAGAATGGTATGTATGAATTTAATTACATAGATGTTGTGAAGTCTGCAGGGCATAGTTGTCCAACTGTAGCAGGTGCATATATCATTACACAAGCAGCTCTGAAGGCACTCTATCCAAATGAGAGAGCAGTGCGTGGAAACATCAAAGTCGAGTTTAAAGAGGCTATGGAAGATGGTGTTGCCGGTGTTATTGCAAATGTTGTTTCTCAGATTACGGGAGCAACTGATAAAAGCGGTTTTAAAGGCCTGCAGGGAAAATTTGCACGTCACTCTTTAATGTCATTTAACTCTGTCATTGATGCATCAGCTAGATTCACAAGAGTTGATAGCGGTAAGAGTGTTGATGTGACTTACAATCCATCATCAATTATGCCAAATCCGGTAATGCAGCCACTGATGCAGAAGATGATGCAGGGAGCTGCAACTACTGATGAACTCCAAGAGTTTGGTAGACTTTGGCAGGATAGGGTTCAGAGAATATTTGAAAATTTAAACGAGGTAGTGAGAGTAGAAGAGGTTTAAAACCTCTTCTACTTTAATATTAAAGCAGGAAAGTAAGTGTGAAGAGTTACAGCGGTTGTTGCTGATAGTTTCTTCATAAGCTTATCGAACTTATCCTCTCTGTTCCAAACTGGACTTAAAACACCACTAAGTTCAGCTACTTTTAGTTTTGCATCATATCCTACACCTAGAGAATCAACTAAACCAACCTCTTTTGCTTGATGAGCTGTGAAGATATGAGCATTAGCATATAAATCGCGTTTTTTGATATCTAAACCTCTAGCTTGTGCAACATCTTTAGTAAACATATCATATGTACCTTGGATTACTTTGTTAAGTTCATTTACCTCATAATCAGTCCAGGGTCTATCTGTTGTACCTACCTTTTTGTACTTACCGGCTTGAACACTCTGAGTTTTAATGCCGATAGTATTCATAAGACCACTCATATCAGCACCCTGCATTACAACACCAATACTACCAACCATAGAACCGGGATTAACCATAATTTCATCGGCCCATATACTTGCATAGTAGCTACCACTCGCAATTGTCCCTTGTGCATATACAACGACAGGCTTCTTCTCTTTAAGTCTTTTGACTGCATAAGCTATCTCAAGAGATGGAGCAACTGCACCACCCGGAGAGTCAACAACAAGTAAAACACCTTTAATAGCAGTGTTTTCTCTTGCATCTTCAATCTGTTCTAGTACTTCAGTTACTTCCATAAGAGGACCGACCAAGTTTATCTGTTGCAGGTTATTTGGTGTTAAGTCTTGCTCACTCGCTGGTGCAAAAACAAGAAAGAGTATGAGTAGAAATATCATAGCCTTGAAATGTTCTTGAATAAATTTCATGGGTACAGTTATTGGTAAAAATATTTTTTTAATTAATTCCATATTAATTATTTTCCTTTTTTAAGTTCACCATTAATGTAAACTTTTGATATATTATAGCGATGAAGTATTAAATGAATAGCTAACTCCTCATTAGGTTTCTTATCTAAGTCTAAAATAATCATATCTGCATTTTTACCCTCAGCTATCTCTCCAGTGTTAAGACCTAGTGCCTCTGCCGCATCTATAGTCACACCTCTTATAAGTGCATTTGCAAACTCTAAAAGAGGAGCATCACTATGCATAAAAAGAGACATTTTCATCTCTTCAAAAAGGTCTAGTTTATAGTTTGAGCTCAACCCATCCGTTGCAACAATCCATCTGATGTTTTTGTCATTTAGATTTTTGATATTTAGTGTTTTATTACCTAAGAGTCTATTTGAAATAGGACAGTGAATGACAGTGTGTTTGCTTTTTGAAATGGTCTCTAACTCATCTTCATTTGCATTTGAAACATGAGTTAAAAGTGCATTATGACCACTGAAATGCTCTAAAAACTCTTTAGCATCACTTACATTGGATTTCTGTTTTAAAAGATTTTCAAAGAACTCTTTAAAATCCCCATCACTGCTGTCTAACCAGTTACGTTCAGCCTCACTCTCCATAAAGTGGGCAGTAAGTTTAAGCTCCTCGTTTTTTACAATACCAAGTGCTTTTTTGATTAAAACAGGATGAACAGAGTAGGGTGAGTGAATCGCTACTGCCGGAAAAAAACCTTCACGTTTAACTGCCTTAGAAGCATCAAGTCTAGATGTAAAGTCGGTAAAGAGTGCGTCGGCCATTGTTGCTTGAGAGCCAATCAGTTCATTAAAAAATACAACATTTTGAGATGCGTTTTCACACACTTCCAAGTCCATACCATGTGAACTTATAGCACCAAATGTTGTGATTCCTGACTCTAGCATTGCATCAATAGCTTTTTTCATACACTCTTTGCCACACTCATTTATGAGATCTTCACGGTTCTCTATAACACTGTAGAGCCAACTCATAAAATCACCATAACTAAGCTCAGTTTTATTACCGCTAAACTCTATATGAACGTGAGCGTTGATTAGTCCAGGCATAAGAAGAGAGTTCTCTCTCAGTGTTGTAACTTTAGCATCTGGAAACTCTTCTATTAAATCATCAAAAGAGGCTATTTTTTTAATAGTTTTATCAAATGCTACTGACATATTTGTCGTAACCTTGTCTTTCATCATTATATAATGGGGTGTGATTATCTGCATATTTTTTCTTTTAATTAAATTTCTTATAAATATTAAGGGAATTATACACTTTTTTTCTCATAAAATTTATTGTCTTATAAGTTGTAATTATGTTAATTAAGCTAAAAAAGATTTTTATTTTTATATACTTAAAACATAAAGTATTAGCTACTATTTATCCTTATATATGGAGGGAAAGAGAGATGAAACATCATATAAAATTTGAAAACCTTGAAGAAGAGCTTTCGGACTTACCTGAGGTTTATAAAAATAGCCTGCAAAATGAGGTTTTGGCAATTAAAAAAATTGATAAAAACTGTGAAAAATTTCAAAATGTGGTGGATAGATTTTGTGATTTAAATCTAGCAGAATATGTAATTTTTTCCAAGTTTATGGGTAAAGAATATCATAACCTAGAGACTTTTATTTTTGTTGATTCAACAGGAAAGGATGTTTGCAATCTCTCTGGTAGAGAGATAGAACTTTACAATATGATAAAAGATTGTGATAACCTCATTGAGGCAGAGGATTATGAAGTTTCATAATTTGCATTGGTTGTAACTCTTTTTAATATTATTTTGGATAGAATCTCCTCATAAAGATTTAAAAAGGTACAAAATGAAAATAGTAGTTATCCAAGGTCCAAACTTAAATATGTTAGGTGTTCGTGAGCAGCAGATTTACGGTCCAATGAAGTTAGAGCAGATTCATGCACAGATGAAAGAAGTTGCAACTCAAAATGGTGTTGATATAGAATTTTTTCAAAGTAATCTTGAAGGTGAAATCGTAGATAAAGTTCAAGAGTGTTACGGTGAGGCAAATGGAATCATCATAAATGCAGCGGCGTATACTCACACATCTATAGCTATTCGTGATGCTATAGCAGCGGTAAACCTCCCAACTATTGAAGTTCATATCAGTAATATTCACAGACGTGAGGAGTTTAGAAAAGATAATATGATAGCACCAGTTTGTACTTCATCAGTTGTAGGCTTTGGCCCTTTTGGATATCACTTAGGGATGATGGGTATGTTACAGATTATGAATGAAATGAAAGCGGCTCAAGAAGCTCAGCAAGCAGCACAGCCAGCTCAGTAGTTTTATGTATCTTAAACGCAGACTTAATGATGAGTTGTCGATCTTCAAAGGTCTGCGTTTTCCTTATGAAGCAAAACCAACAACTTCTCATAGATATCAGGTGACTGTCGGTATAGGTGGAAATATTGGAGATGTTAAAAGAAGGTTTGAGCATCTTTTTTTTGATATTAAAAGGGATAAAAGAGTTGAGCTTTTAAAAACATCATTGATTTTGAAAAATCCTCCTTTTGGTTTTAAAGACCAGGATGATTTTTTTAACTCAATTGTTCTCTTTAAAACAAGTATGCAGCCACATACTTTTTTAGATTATTTAATGAGATTAGAGAAAAAGTTTGGCAGACGCAGAAGTTTTGCAAACGCACCAAGGACGTTAGATTTGGATATCATATTTTTTGATAACAGAGTTTTGAATACAAAGAAACTTACACTACCCCATCCTTCATGGTTTAAAAGAGAGAGTGTTATTATTCCCCTATCAGGTTTAAATTTATGAAAATATTAACTTTTACAGGCAAAACACCATCAGAAGCTTTGAAGAAGGCAAAGATGGAAGTAGGTGATGAGGGGATGCTGATAGAGACCAGAGAGGTTCAAAAAAAAGCTTTAGGGAAAGAGGCACTTTATGAGATAGTGATTGGTATTGAAGAGGATATGATTCCCAGTACATATTTTAAGCAAAAACCATTGACTCAGCAACGTCCTGTAAAAAAAGAGAGTGAAGAGATACTTTTTGATATCTCAAATGCAGCAAAGCAGATTTCGCAAATTTCTGAAGTGACGACTCCAGAGTTTGAGTATGGACAAACTGCTCAACCGCAAGCTGCGTATGAACCAAAAGAGTTAAAAGAGATAAAATCTGAGATCAATAAACTTGGTGATAAAGTAAAAATAATTCAAAATATGTTTTGGGATGAAAAATCACCAGATATTGAGTCGCAGATACCAGCAGAGTTTTCTGAAATATACCGCCTTGCATCGCAAAGCGGAATGAACAAAGAGCACTTAGATGCTTTGATGAAGATAACTCTTGAACACATGCCCTTTAAGATGAAGGAGAACTCTTCAACGGTTAAAAGGTATTTTCAGACTATACTTAGAAAAATGGTACCAATCAGACTGGAGACTGCTCCAACTGTTGGAACTAAAAAAGTGATTATGCTTGTTGGTCCAACGGGTGTCGGTAAGACAACTTCTATAGCAAAACTTGCAGCAAGATACTCATTTTTAATGCAGAAAAAACATAAGGTAGGTTTGGTTGTTTTAGATACATATCGTATCGGTGCAGTTGAACAACTGATGCAGTATGCAAGAATGATGAAGCTTGGAATTGAGACTGTTGTTGACCCTCCAGAGTTTTCTAGTGCCCTAGAGTCACTAAAGTATTGTGACTATATTTTAATTGATACAATGGGCTCAAGTCCTTATGATAAAGGCAAGATTGAGAAGATATATGAGTGTTTAGAAGCAAACACAACAGAGTACAATGTAGATGTCGTCTTAGTGATGCCAAGTTCTATTAAGTACGAAGATCTCAAAGTTACATATGATAATTTCTCATCTTTAGGCGTGGATACACTTATGTTTACAAAACTTGATGAGACTATGGGATTTGGAAATATTTTCTCACTTGCATATGAGACGAAAAAACCGATAAGTTACTTTTCTGTCGGACAAGAAGTTCCTGAAGATTTGGTAAGTGCAAGCAGTGATTTTTTGGTAGAGTGTCTACTTAACGGATTTAACAGGAGTAAAGCGTGATAGGACATCAAGCTGAGAAGCTTGAAGAGTTAGTAGCTTCAAGTTCTAAAGCTCAGCAAAAAAAATCTAAAAAAACACGCTTTATCGCTATAACAAGCGGAAAAGGCGGTGTTGGTAAAAGTACAATCAGCTCAAATTTAGCTTATACCCTTTCTCAACAAGGATTAAATGTAGGTATCTTTGATGCAGATATCGGTTTGGCAAACTTGGATGTGATGTTTAATGTAAAAATTAAAAAGAATATCTTACACGTACTAAAAGGTGAAGCTACAGTCTCAGATATTTTAATCCCAATTACCAGAAATCTTATTTTAATTCCCGGTGAGAGTGGTGATGAGATACTAAAGTATTCTGACGCGGCACTTTTTGAGCGCTTTATGGAAGAAGCACAGGTTCTTGATAAACTTGATGTTATGATAATTGATACAGGTGCAGGTATAGGTGAGCATATTCAGATGTTTTTAAATGCAGCAGATGATGTAATCGTTGTAACGGTACCAGATCCCGCAGCAATCACAGATGCATACGCAACTATCAAGACTATTGCTACCCTTAGAAATGATGTTGGGATGATTATGAATCAAGTGAAAAGCGAAAAAGAGGCTCATGCTGTTTTTGATAAAATTAAAAAAGTAGCGCTTGCTAATATTGGTCCGGAATTAGACCTAAAATTTGTAGGTAAAATCAACTCTGACCCTAAGGTTTCAACTTCGGTAAAACAGAGAGCTCTTTTTAGTGTTTTATATCCTTCATCTTCTGCATTTAAAGATATTGAAGAGATTGTAAAAGTTATAGTTTCTAATCTGGAACGAAATATGCTGGTTACATCAAGTGAAAGTGGTCTATCTGGGCTGTTTAAGAGATTGATTCAACATTTTTAAGTGGGTTTTGTATGCTAGGTGAGAATTTCGTATATTTTTTTACTGTTCAGGGATTTTTTGTTGGTATTATATTTGGTATACTAAAATCTTTTGATGCTGAGGGCCTACTGCTATACACATTTTTTATAACTACATTTTTCTACCTGTTTTCACATATTATAATTGCTCTTTATTTTAGAACTATTACTGCTAGAGCCTATAATTTTCCTAAAGATTTACATGAAAAAGAGTTAGATGTCTTTGTTAAAGAGATAAACAAAAGAGAAAAACTGATTGACTCTGCTTGTAAGATCACAGATATTGCAATTAAAATGAACTCTAATGATGCGGTTGGAAAAAAAGTATGAGTGCAAGTGCCTATACTCAGGATATAAAACACAAAGAGGATGAATTAGCTATTCAATATCTTCCTGCAGTTAAAGCTATGGCTTTTAGGCTAAAAGAGAGATTACCAAGTTCTATAGACTTCTTAGACCTCTCAGCTATAGGTACGGAAGAGCTAATTAAACTGGCACGTAGATATGATGAACAGCTTAATGACTCATTTTGGGGATACGCAAAGAAGAGAGTCTACGGAGCAATGCTTGATTATCTTAGAAGTCTAGATATCTTGAGTCGTGCAAGTAGAAAGCTTGTAAAAGCTATTGATTATGCAGTAGAAGAGTATAGAGTTTCACATGATGAAGAACCAACAGATGAAGAGTTGGCAGAGATTTTAGACGAGCCAATTGAGAAAGTACATGACGCTCGTATCGCTTCAACTATCTACACTGTAATGCCTCTGCATGATCAACTTCAAGTTGGAGATGAAGGTGCTTCTTTGGCAGCAGTTGAAAAAGATCAGCTTGTCGAGGTAATTAAAAAAGTTTTATCATCTTATAAAGAGAGAGAACAAGTTATAATTCAATTATATTATTTTGAAGAGTTAACACTCAAGGAGATAAGTGAAGTGCTAAATATTACAGAGTCTAGAATATCTCAAATTCATAAATCTGTTATTCAAAAAATTAAAGAGAGTGTAGGGGCGTAATATGGCAGATATACTTTCACAAGAAGAGATTGATGCACTTTTGGATGTTGTTGAAGATGAGGGTGATGATGTCCTAGAGGGTGGCTCTGAGGAGCTTCTGCCTCAGAGACAAGTAACACTTTATGACTTTAAGAGACCAAATCGTGTATCAAAAGAGCAGCTCCGTGCATTTCGTGGTGTTCATGATAAGATGGCAAGGTCTTTGGCCTCACAAATTTCATCTATTATGCGTTCTATTGTTGAGATTCAGCTCCATTCAGTTGACCAGATGACATATGGCGAATTTTTAATGTCGCTTCCAAATCCTACAAGTTTTAATGTTTTTTCAGTAAAGCCGCTTGAAGGCAGTGGTGTTATAGAGATTAATCCGTCTATTGCTTTTCCAATGCTTGACCGCCTTTTGGGTGGAAAGGGTGAACCATTCGATGCAAGTCGTGAGTTCTCAGATATTGAACTCAGTCTGTTTGAGACTATTTTAAGAGTAATGATGAGTACTCTTAAAGAGGCTTGGGGTCCAGTTATGGAAGTCTATCCTACTATTGAGTCTAAAGAGTCAAGTCCAAATGTTGTTCAGATTGTTGCTCAAAATGAGATTGTTGTAATGGTTGTGATGGAGATAATAATTGGGCATAGTTCAGGTATGATGAACATCTGTTATCCTGTAATTTCATTAGAACCAGTTTTACCAAAGCTTGCAAGTCGCGATCTGATGTTAAATGAGACAAGTTCTAAAAAAAGTAGAAATACTGAACTGCAAGTACTGCTTGGTGGTGCTAAAGTAGCTGTTGAAGCAGATCTTGGACATGCTGATTTAACAATGGGAGATATTTTGGGACTTAAAGTTGGAGATGTTGTAAGGCTCTCAACTCCTGCTGATGATATTGTAACTGTAAGAGTTGATTCAAAAGAGAGGTTCAGAGGTGAAATAGGCCTGAGACGTTTTAGAAAATCTATTCAGGTGACTGAAATTATAGATACAGAAAAAGATGCTGTTAAGCGTGCACTAGAGAGTTTTGAATCGCAAAGACATGAAAAAATATCAGGTGTAAAAGAGATAATAAATGAAGATGTCAGTATAGAAGAAAAGGAGTAGATAATGAGTGATTTTATGAAGTTATTTGAAAGTGAAACTATTGGAACAATAGAAGCACTTGTTGGAGAAGCTCCAAGTTTAGAAATTAAAGAGGAACAAGAGCTAAGTATCATTTCAAATATCATCCCTCCTATTGTACTTGTTAAACTTAATATTACCGGTGATGTTGAATCTTCTGCAATGGTAGCTCTTCCACCAAATCTCAGTGCCTCGCTTTCTGATATGATGATGGGTGAAGAGGCTAGTGACAGAGAAGATGTAAGTGAAGATGACTTAGATGCGACAAAAGAGATAGTATCAAATATATTTGGAGCTATCGCAAATACTCTCTCAGCTCAAAAAGAGTTACCAGTACTGAGTTTTAATATTGAAAGTATAGAGTTAGTTAGCGATGGTACTGAAGTAAGTCTTGAAGCTTTTAGTAGAATGAATGTTTACCATTTTGTTTTAGGAGATATAAAGTCTTTAATGATGTTTATCATTGATGAAAAGTTGAAAAATGCTCTTTATGGAGGGGGTGAGCCCGCTGCAGAAACAGCAGAAAGTCCAGACTCTTCTGAAACAAGTAGTCCATCAGTAAACTTAAATAGTGATGAGATGGGTAATATTGGATTGATTATGGATGTTAAATTACCAGTTAGAGTGAGAATTGGTAAGAAAAAAATGCTCCTAAAAGATGTTTTAAATATGGATATTGGTTCTGTAATAGAGTTGAATCAATTAGCAAATGATCCATTAGAAATATTAGTTGACAATCATGTGATTGCTGAAGG